>CAYVRL010000200.1:0-4934 GCA_964454065.1 uncultured Planctomycetales bacterium
ATTAGTTTCATTGTATCCAACCATATACCAATTCACCAACATTTTGATAAATGCTGAAAGCCCGTTTACCTTAATACCACCTCTCCTTGCAGGTTTGGCAGTCACCTTGATTTCGGCCACACTTTTGTTTAGAAAGTACAGGAAGAAGAAGTGATCCGGGTGATCCCCGACGAGGGCGACCCCCGCGACCATCTGGTTTCTCCCTCGAAGCACCTCCAGGTCCACACCGGGGACCGGGTCCGGGCTGGTTCGCGTTTGATCGACGGCCCGCTGCCGCCCCAGGAGATCCTGAAGATCCAGGGCGCCGAGGCCCTGGAGAACTACCTGGTGGCGGAAGTCCAGAGGGTCTACCGGGCTCAGGGGGTGATCATCAACGACAAGCACATGGAGGTCATCATCATGCAGATGATGCGCAAGGTGCAAATCCAGGATCCGGGCGGTTCCACCCTGTTGCCGAACGCCTTGGTCGACAAGCACCACTTCCGGCGCATCGCGGAGCAGATGGTCCGGGAGGGCAAGGAACCGCCCTCCGCCACTCCGATGATCATGGGCATCACCAAGGCCTCGGTGCAGTCGGAGTCCTTCATCTCCGCGGCCTCCTTCCAGGAGACCACCAAGGTCTTGACGGAAGCCGCCTTGCGGGGCAAGCTCGACCCGCTCCACGGCCTGAAGGAGAACGTGATCCTGGGCAACCTCATCCCCGCTGGCACCGGATCCCGGCGCCTCCTCCACACCCGGGTCAAGAAGAAGGTGGACTTCTCCCAGTTCGCCGATCCCTCCGAGGGCTTCGAGCAGGCTCCCGGCGTCGAGGCCTTGCAAGAGGATGCTTGACCGATCGCGCTGAATCGCTAGACTTCGAGCCCTTTGTGCCGTCTTCCCCGGCACCTGGAAACCGCGAAACGCCCACCATCAACCAACTCGTCCGCAAGGGTCGCAAGCCCGTACGGAAGAAGTCCAAGAGTCCCGTGCTCGATGCCTGTCCGCAGAAGCGGGGGGTTTGCACGCAGGTCAAGACCATGACTCCCAAGAAGCCCAACTCGGCGCTTCGAAAGGTGGCGCGGGTGCGTCTCTCCAATGGAAAGGAGATCACCGCTTACATCCCCGGTGAGGGGCACAACCTGCAAGAGCACTCGATCGTCCTGGTCCGTGGTGGCCGGGTCCGGGATCTCCCCGGGGTTCGTTACCACGTGATCCGCGGCACCTTGGATGCTTCCGGGGTGGACGACCGCAAGCGCTCTCGTTCCAAGTACGGTACCCGTCGCGGCAAGTGATCTCCGGAACTCCAGAACCATGCCCCGCAGCTACAAGTCGACCGCCAAGTACCTGAAACCGGATCCCCGTTTCGGTTCGGTATTGGCCATGAAGTTCATCAACCAGATCATGACGGGCGGGAAGAAGTCCACCGCCATGGCGGTCTTCTACGGCGCTTGCGACCAGGCCGCGGCCCGTTTGAAGGAGATCCCCGCCGACCAGGTCTTCGTCACCGCCTTGGAGAACGTACGCCCTGCGGTGGAGGTCCGTTCCAAGCGAGTCGGGGGTTCCAACTACCAGGTTCCGCGCGAAGTCGGTGCCAAGCGCTCCCAGGCCCTCGCGATCCGCTGGATCGTCGCCAATGCGCGCAAGAAGAAGGGCATGCCGATGGTCCGTCGGCTCGCCGCCGAGTTCGTGGATGCCTGCAACAACTCGGGCGCTTCGGTCCAGTGGAAGGAGAACGTCCACCGCATGGCTGATGCCAACAAGGCCTACAGCCACTTCGCCTCCTTCTGATTCCCTCGCGATGGATCGGCCCGCGGGGAGGCTTCCGGCCCCCCGCGGGCTCTCTGCATCGATGCCCACCTCTCCCCCGATCCTGCTGATCCGCCTCGGCAAGGAGGATCCCCGTAAGTGCAGCTTGACCCCGTTGCGGGGGCGGGAAGAGGAGTTCGGCATCCACTGGCGGCGCTTTCGCTTCGGGGACCGAGTCGAGGTGGGGGAGGTCACTCTCCTCCACCCCGAAGGCGAGCCGCTGACCGCGGCGGATGCCTCCCGGCCACTCCTCCTGGTGGACGCGTCCTGGCGCGACCTGCCTCGGGTGTTGCGCGGAGTGGAGGGCGAGATGCACCTTCGCGCCCTGCCCCCCGGGTTGCGTACCGCCTATCCCCGCCGGTCGCGCGACTTTCCCGATCCAGTCCACGGTCTGGCTTCGATCGAAGCCCTGCACGCCGCGCTCGCCTTGTTGGGGCGCCGGGACGACCGCTTGCTCGAGGGCTATCGGTGGCGAGAGGATTGGTTGCGGATGAACCAGGAGATCCTCGTCGGAGCGGGAGAGCCAAGCACAGGGGGCTAGAATCCCGGTTCCATGGACCTGCGCCACCTGCGCAATCTCGGCATCGTGGCCCACATCGACGCGGGCAAGACCACGGTGACCGAACGGATCCTCTACTACACCGGGGTCGAGCACCGGATGGGGGAGGTCCACCAGGGGACGGCGGTCATGGACTGGATGGAGGAGGAACGGGAGCGAGGGATCACGATTACCGCCGCCGCGACCCGTTGCCTCTGGCGCCAGCACGTCTTGCAGGTGGTGGACACTCCGGGGCACGTGGACTTCACCGCCGAGGTGGCACGCTCGCTCCGCGTCCTCGATGGGGCCATCGTCGTACTCTGCGGGGTCGCGGGTGTCCAAGCCCAGACCGAGACGGTACTCCGCCAGGCCCAGCGCAACGCGGTTCCCTGGCTCGCCTTCGTCAACAAGATGGACCGCCGCGGTGCGGACTTCTCCGCGGCGATGGATTCGATGCGGGAACGCCTCGGCGTGGATCCCGTCCCGGTGCAACTTCCTTGGGGCGCGGGGGATGATTTCCGTGGGGTGGTGGACCTCCTGGACCTGCGGCTCTTGCGTTGGCGGGAGGAGGATCGCGGCGCGCAAGTCCATGTCGAGGCCATCCCCGGCGAAATCGCCGAGCAGGCGGCCATGGCCCGTGCCCGGCTCTGCGAATCGGTCGCGGAATGTGCCGAGGAATACCTGGATCTCTACCTGGAAAGGGGCGACTTGAGTCCCGAGGACCTGCGCCGCGGGATTCGGAGCGCGGTGCTGGCCCGGAGTTTCGTCCCGGTCCTCTGCGGCTCTGCGTTGCGCTTCCATGGCATCCAACCGTTGCTGGATGCGGTGGTGGACTGGCTGCCTTCGCCCTTGGATCGTCCCCCGGTGATCGGCCATCATCCTCATCATCCCGAGCGCGAGATCGAGCGCCCCTGTGACCCTGCCGCGCCCCTCGCCGCCCTGGTCTTCAAGGTCTTTCACGACCCGCACGGGGATCTCTGCTTCCTCCGCATCTATTCGGGCACCCTGCGCGTGGGGGCGGCCCTGCGCAACGCCCGGGTTCCTGGCGTGGAGCGCGCCAGTCAGCTCTGGCGGATGCACGCCGATCATCGGGAACGGGTCCAGGAGGCGGGGCCGGGTGAGATCGTGGTGGTGCCGGGTCTCAAGAAGGCCCAGACCGGCGACACTCTGTTCGAGAAGGGCGGTGAGCTGGCCCTCGAGGCCATCCACTTCCCCGAACCGGTGATCCGCCAGACCGTGGAACCGGCCGGTCCCTCCGAGCGGGACAAGCTGCTGAGGGCCCTGCGGATCCTGGATCGGGAGGATCCCACGCTACGGGTCAGTCTGGACGAGGACACCGGACAGGCGGTCCTCGCGGGCATGGGGGAGTTGCACCTGGAAGTGGCGCTCCACCGCCTGAAACGGGATTTTCGGGTCGATGCCCGGGCCGGCCGACCCCTGGTCGCCTACCGTGAGACCCTGACCGTCCCGAGGGTGGGCGAGGGTTACGCGGAGCGCCCCGGAAGCGAGGTCCACCAGCGGGTGGAGGTTCGACTCCGGGTGGAGCCGACCCAGGAGGATCGGCCCCGGATCGACCTCGACCCGGCCGCCCCGCCCCTGCCCCCGGCCTTGCGGCACGGTTTCCAGGTGGAAGGTCAGGGTTTGATGGAGACCGGCGGGGATCTGGGGTTTCCCCTGGTTCGGATCCAGGCCTGGGTCGAGGAGGTCCGCTGGTCACCCGCCGAGATCGACCCCTCCCTGGAACTCCTGCTCGGGGCGGTGAGTCGGGCCCTGGATCAGGCCCTGGTCGGTCACACCCTCCTACTGGAACCGGTCATGGAGGTCTTCCTGGAGATTCCGGAGGAATTCCTCCGAGGAGTCATGGCCGATCTGAGTGCCCGGCGGGCCGAGGTGGAGGACCTCCAGATCGAGGGAGGGGAGGGCCGAATCCGCGCCAGAGCCCCGTTGGCGGCCCTTTTCGCCTATTCCACGCGCTTGCGTTCCCTCACCCAGGGGCGTGGGGCTTTCTCCCTGGAGCCCAGTGGTTACGCTCCGGTGCCCGAGGACCGGGCCCGGGAGATTCTTGGAGGGGGTTTTCCTTGACGATGCCCCGGCCGCTGCTAGACTGCTTGGCCCGAAATCGGGAAAAGCCCCGGTCTTGCGTCTGAACCTTCCCGCGGAGTCCCGCGGCGGATGGACGGGCCGGGGCTCGAAGTGTGCCCACACATGGAGAACCGCATCCAGATCCGACTCGAGGCCTACGATCACGAGGCCATCGACCAAGCCACGGAATCGATCATCGAGGCCGCGCGCCTGACCGGCGTCAAGGTTTCGGGGCCGATCCCGCTGCCCACCCGCATCGAGCGGTATACGGTCCTCCGTTCGCCGCACATCGACAAGAAGTCCCGCGAGCAGTTCGAGATCCGGACGCACAAGCGAATCATGTACATCACGGACTACACCCCCAAGACAGTCGACTCCATCTCGAAGTTGAATCTGCCGGCGGGCGTGGACATCCGGATCAAGGTTTGACGACGATCACTCTGAAGAATGGGTCTGACGGAGCAAGCGCAGAGGATTCCCATGGCTAGCATCAAGACCATCAACGGCGCCGCCGTCGGCGAGGGCGACC
>CAYVRL010000201.1:0-4933 GCA_964454065.1 uncultured Planctomycetales bacterium
TCGGCAAGATCGTCGAGTTGACCGAGTCGGATGGCTCTCCCCTGCGTTGCTCCCCGGACGTCTATGGCAAGGGACCAGGCTGGGGTTTGGAGAAGGACGATGCTGTCTATCTTTCCACGACCAATCCCGTACTTGTTCTGGGAGGAATCCCGCTGAGTCATTGTGGGCGTGGTTCCTGGTTCTCTGGAGTGCTTCTTTATTGCAGTGCTGCCGACGGACCGGAGTTGGGGCCGCTCGATTATTTCCTATCCCTTCCTGGTTATGAGCCGGTTCACGAAACCTTCTGGCTCCCCAGGATTCACGATGAGATCCCATCTTTACGGATTCCACTGCGACCCTCCACCGATTGCAAGGGGAGTCTGGAGCTTCGTTTTTCGTCCATCCCCTTCTCCGCGGATCATCCTATTCAACAGATGACTGGTGTCGGGCAAGTCCTTTTGAAGGGGACGGGGGCCACGGACAAGGCATTCTCCATCGGGATCAGGAATCTTCCAAGGGGCCAGGAACCACTGGAGTTCGACGACTTACCCTGCGGCACCTATGGGGCCCGCTTCGTGCTCCTTTCGAGTTTCGGCAGTGTGCCGCCGGATTCGGATCCACCCCTTCCCGTCGTCATCACGGCCTCCGTGCGCAACCGCTTGAACATCGATTTGATCGGCACGGGTTCCCTCCTGGTTCACCTCCTCGACTCCCATGGGCAGCCCTTGCTTGGCCCAGCAACTTTTTACGTTGAGCGAATGGAGCCCGATGCCGGCAAATTCTTCGGCTTTCACAAGGCTCCCTATGTTTTTCAGTGCTTGCCGCCTGGGGACTACCGCCTGAGCCCTGTCGGAGATACGGGCCGCAGCAACCATTCCCAAGCCTTCACCATCACTTCCGGGGTACGTCAGGAAATCGTCCTCTCGCTCCCATGACTCGCTTCCCGCGGAAGCTCTTTTCCGGCCCCATGTTCTATCGAAGAGGAGTTCTGGCTGGGGTCTTGGCCTTTGCTGCTCTCGCGAAACTGATGCATCCCGAGGTACTCTGGTCTTCCTCATGGCAGGGCCACATCCCTGCTACTCTAGGCATTTCTTTCAGTGTATCGGTTGGCCTGCTGGAGGGAATCGTCGCGTTTCTGCTCATTGGGCGCTACTGGATCATGGGGATCTGGGCTTCGGGAATCCTTTGCCTTTGTTTCCTGGTTTGGGAAGGGTTCAGACTGCTCGTACCCGGTAGTCCGCCAACCTGTGGGTGTTTCGGCCAGTTTCGGGTTGGACCGGGCTCACATGGATTGATCCTGGGCGGTTTCACTCTGATCAGTCTCTCCTGTCTGATCGGAAAGGATCCTTTCGAGTGCCAGAACCAGCGATCCTCACCAGACCAGGAGAAGGGTGATCCTTTGCTGGTGAATGACCGGCATGGTTCTGGGCATGGGCACGGTCGGTGACTCCTGGATTGCGTGGTAGGGTCGGGTGTCCCCCAAGGAACCGTTCGGGTGCTGGACGAGGGTTCCCTTTCCCCGGGTGGGCGTGGGAAGAGGGAAGCCAGGGGAGTCAGAGGATGTCCCGGCGCAGGGCGGCGCGCCAGGCGAGGAGCAGGGCCAGGGCGCAGATTCCGGCCAGGACCGCCAGCGAGAGCAGGTCGGCGGGTGGGGAGGGATCGGGGGGCACCAGGCCCTCCCAGCCGTTCTCGAAGCCGCACCAGGAACGCATCAGGGCGAAGAGGTAGCGGTGGGGGGAAGTGGCGCGCAGCGTGCCCGGTACCGCGCCGGCGATGCTGCCCCAGCCCATCAACACGAACAGCGCCCACAGGAGCGCGCGTCGCGACCAGACCCCCAGGAACAGGCAGATCGCGCCGTACGCGGCGGCGCCGACGGCGAGTACCGCGGCCAGCCCGGTCACCGGCGCGCACCAGTCCAGGAAGCCCCCTTCACCGGGCAAGGACGAGCCGAGCACCAGCGCCGGGGCCAGCGCGCCCAGGAGCAGGGCCGGGAGCATGGCCACCAGGCCGCCCAGCCACAGCCCCACCATCGAGCCCCAGCGCGGACAGGGGCGGGTGTAGAGATAAGCGACCGCGCCCTTTTCGTGCATCGCGCCGAGCGTCGGCAGCATCGTGAACATCGCCACGAAGGGGAGGACGAAGTAGAGGCACATCGGGGCCAGGAAGCGCCCGTAGATTTGCAAGGGTTCTCCTTCGGCGCCGCTGGCGATCGCCAGGGCCGGGATCACGGCCGGGATCGAGGCCACCGCGAGCGTCGGCAGCGAGCGCAGACCGCGCAGGCGTTGGCGCAGCATGAACCCGGCCAGGGGAAGGACGGCGCTCATTCCTCTTCCCCCGCGAGCAGCAGGTCGAAGACCACCGCGAGGCCCTCGTCCTCGATGGTCATTTCCTCGATTCCGCCTTCCGCGCCCCACTCCGCCAGCCGGGCGAGCAAACGATCCAGGCGGCGGGTCTCCAGGCGCAGGCCGCCGCCGCCGGTGAAGGCCAAACCGCTGACCAGTTCCTCCTCCAGGACCCGTGCCGCGAGCGGGCGCAGGGCCGCGCCCCGCAAACTCACCCGGCGCGGTTCTCGAGCCACGAGTTCGCGGACCTCGGCCAGTCGCCCTTCGGCCAGCAGCCGCCCGTGGTGGAGCAGCACCACCCGGTCGGTGACCGCTTCGATCTCGTGGAGTACGTGCGAAGCCATCAACACGGTGCCGCCCGACTCCCCGTGCGCGCGCACCAGATCCATGACTCGGCGGCGATTGCGCGGATCCATGCCATTGAGGGGTTCGTCGAGGAGCAGGAGTTCGGCGGGGAAGAGCAGCGCCTGGGCCAGCTTGACCCGCTGTCGCATGCCCTTCGACATGTGGCGGAGCAGCTTGTCGGCCTCGTCGGCCAGTCCGACTCGGGCGAGGGATTCCTCGGCGCGGGAGCGGGCCGCGCGCGGGGCGTCGCCGCCCAGCCGGGCGAGCAGAACCAAGAAGTCGATCGCGCTCTCGTCCTCGAAATGGATGTCGTCCCCGGGCATGTAGGCGACCCGGCGGAAGAGTTCGTGGGCGCGCGGCCCGACCCTCCGTCCGAAGAGTTCCACCCGGCCGCGGCTGGGGCGGATCAGGCCGCACAGGAGGCGCATCAGGGTGGTCTTGCCCGATCCGTTGGGGCCCAGCAGACCGAAGACGCCGTTTCCGAGCTGGATCTCGAAGCCGGAGAGGCCCTGCACCTCGCCGTACCAGCGGGCCAGACCCTGGCAGCGGATCACCGGGGCGGTGGAGCTCATCCGACCAGCCTCCGGCGCCGCAGGGTGCGCCACAGGATCGACAGCGAAAGCGCCGCCAGCGCCGCCAGCACCCCGATCGCCAGACCCACCGGAGCGTGCGGGTCGGGCAACTGCTCGCTGCAGTTCAGGCACCAGGCGGCGAAGACGTGAATGTCCTCGAGCAGGGAGACCGCGAGCAGGCGCGGATCCTCGGCCATCGCCTGCAGGATCCGTCCCGCGATGCCGGAGAAGAGGAGCAGGAAGACGAAGACCAGGTTGGTCCACAGGCCGCTGCGGGTCACCGCCGTTACCGCTTGGACCAGCAACGCCATGCACAGACTGATCCCGATGGTCGCCAGGCAGAGACCGAGGGGGACGCCGCGCACCCGCTCGAATTGACCCGCGGGGGCGGTCAGCACGTCGAAGCTCCAGATCCACAGGAGCGGCAGGAGCGTCACCGCGAGCAGGAAACCGGCGAAGGCCAGGGTGCGACCGAAGAGATAGGCGGCCGGAGTCAGCGGGCGGGAGAAGTAGAGTTCCAGGGCCTTGGCGCGCAGATCCGCGGCGATCAGGTCGTAACCGAAGATCAGCGCCAGCGGCAAGAGCAGCGGATCGATGTAGAGGCGGAGCAGACCGAGATAGGCGGTGGGGCCGATCTCGAGGTCCTTCGGGCCCCGATCCCCGAGGCTCTTGCCGAAGCGGGCCAGGAGGTCGCGCCACTCCGGCAGGACCTGATAGGCGACGTAGAGGAACAGGGTCGCGGCGATGGCCACGCCGAGCGCTCCGACCGCCAGTCGTCGCACCCATTTCGAGGACCAGCCGCGGCGCAGGGTACTGGTCAAGACCGGCCACCAGACCGGAGCTCGGGAACGAGAGCCGTGGAAGTGGCTGTACTCGGAGGCGCGGAAAGCCATTTCAATCGACCTCCAAGGCTTCGAGGAAGGCGTCCTCCAGACTGCGCGCCGCGGGCTTGATGCCGTGGAGGGTCAGGCCACCGCCGCGGGCCAGGGTGAAGACTTCCTCCGCGGGCAGGGTGCCGCCGGGGCGGGTCAGCAAGAGCTCGCCCTCGTGTTCGCCGGGGCGCGCTTCCAGTCCCGCGTCGCGCGCGGCGGCGGCCAGCCGTGGGGTTTCCGCGGGGGCGAGGCGCACACGCTGCGCCCCGCGCGCGGCCGCGGTCAGTTCCGCGATCGGGGCCGCGATCTTGAGCTTGCCCCGATCCAGCACCCAGATCTGCCCGCAGATGCGCTCCACGTCGGGGAGCAGGTGGCTGGCGAGAATCAGGTGCAGACCATGTTCGCGATGGAGGCGTTCGATCAAGCCGAGCATGCGTTCACGGCCCCGGGGGTCCAGGCCGTTGGTGGGCTCGTCGAGGAACAGCAACTCGGGGTCGTGGACCAGGGCCGCGGCCAGTTTCCAGCGCTGCTGCATGCCCGCCGAATATCCGGAGACCTCGCGGTAGCGGGCCTCCCCCAGACCCACGAAGTGGAGCAGGTCGTGGGCACGGAGCATCGCGTCGCTGGAGCGCAGACCGCAGAGTTCGGCCAGATGGGCGATGCCCCGCACGCCGGAGAGCCCGGGGATCCAGACCGTGCCCTCCGGAAGGTAACCGATCCGCCGCCGCAACCTCGGGCCGCTGCGCGCGGGATCCTCGCCGAGGATTCGAATGCGGCCGGCGCTCGGCCGCATTCTGCTTTCGCACCAGCGTGACCGTCACCC
>CAYVRL010000202.1:0-4894 GCA_964454065.1 uncultured Planctomycetales bacterium
GATTTCCTCCAGCGGGTCGAAGGCCCCGGCCATCGTCGTGCCCGCGGTGCCGACGACCAGGAAGGGTTCCTCTCCCGCGGCGCGGGTCCGCTCCACGGCCTCGGCGAGCCGTTCGGGCACCATCCGTCCCCAGGAATCCACCGGCACCCGGTGGAGAGCGCGACTCCCCAGTCCCGCGACCTCGGCGGCGCGCCCGATCGAATAGTGAGCTTCGGCGCTCGCGAAGATGGCCAGCCGCGAACCCGCGGGCAGTCCCTCGCGCCGAGCGTCCGGCAGGCGCCGATGACGTGCCGCCAGCACCGCCATCAGATTGGAGATACTGCCGCCGGGACTGAACACGCCCTCTCCGCCGGGAAGACCAGCGAGTTCCCCAAGCCGTGCCAGCAAGGTCTCCTCCAGCAGGGTGAATACCGGCGCCACTTCGTAGGTGTACATCGAAGTGTTGGCGAGCGCGGTCAGCCATTCCCCGAGCAAGCCCGCGGGCTCCAGCGCATTGAAGAGCTGGTTGAAGAAATGGACGTGCCCGGTGCGCACGCTGGCGCGGAGCAGGGCCTCCGCTTCCTCGAGCAGGCGGGGTAGGGGTTGGCCCTCGACCGGCAACTCCAGCTCCAGGATCTCCCGCAGTCGTTCGGGCGGCTGCCACTCCAGGACCGGAGTGTCGCGGTCGCTTTGCTCGCGCAAGCGCTCGAGGGCGAGGCTCGCGGCGCGTTCCAGCAGGATTTCGATCTCGTCGGCGAGCACGGGCATCGCGGGGCGTGGGGGGCCTGCGCGGCCCGGAAGACCCTAGGATAGCCTGACCCCCGACCCCGAGGACCACATGGTCGATCTCTCCCAGCTCTGGCTTCCCATCCTGCTCTCCGCGGTGTTCGTGTTCCTCGCGAGCTCCGTGATCCACATGTTGCTACCCCTGCACAAGGGGGATCTGGGCAAGCTGCCCGGGGAAGGGGAGGTCCTCGCCGCGATGCGGGCCCAAGGAGTGTCTCCGGG
This sequence comes from uncultured Planctomycetales bacterium, assembly GCA_964454065.1. Taxonomy (GTDB): domain Bacteria; phylum Planctomycetota; class UBA1135; order UBA1135; family UBA1135; genus CAYVRL01. The sequence continues at coordinate 988 of CAYVRL010000202.1, forward strand.
GGATTACATGTTCCCCTGTCCCGATTCCATGAAGGACATGGGCAGCGCGGAAATGAAGGCCAAGTACGCGCAGGGACCGGTCGGTTTCCTGGTCGTGCTCCCTCCCGGCGGGGCCGGAGTGGGGAAGAGCCTGGTGCAGTGGTTCCTCTACACCCTCCTGGTCGGGTTCTGCCTCGCCTACCTGGGGAGTCTGGTGCTTCCCGCGGGCCTGGGATACCCCAAGGTCTTCCGCTTCATCGGCAGCGCCGCGATCCTGGTCTACGCGGTGGCGGTGATTCCCGATTCGATCTGGAAGGGCCACTCCTGGAAGAACACCTGCAAGTTCGTCTTCGACGGGGTGGTGTACGGGCTGGTCACCGCGGGTACCTTCGGGTGGCTGTGGCCCCAGGCCCTTTGAGGGCCCTTCCCGCGCCGCTCGGGTCAGGCCAGCTTCCGAGTCAGCACCCGCCGACTCCACCATCCCGCCAGCAGATTGAAGAGCACCAGCCCGGCGAAGAAGTGCCAGGCGTTCAGCGCTCCCATCCACGAATCGGCGAGGGGTGCGGAGAGACTCCAGTCGGAGTGGGTGAAGACCAGCCGCAGTGGCTCGATGGCCATGGTGACCGGGTTGAAGACCACGAGGTTGCGGAGCAGTTCGGGCAGCCGCTCCAGCGGCGCGAAGGCGCTGGAGAGGAAGATCATCGGCAGGGTGACGATCATGATCACCGCCAGCATCTCGAAGTGCCGTTTGAACTGGAAAGCGAGGCCGAGGCTCAGACTGGTGAAGCCCAGGACCACGAGCACCAGGGCCAGGATACCCACCAGCGCGCCCAGCAAACCGCCCTCGAAGTGGGCGCCGAGCAGGAAGGCGCCCGCGCAGATCACCACGCATTGCAAGAGGGTCATCAGCGCGATGTGAATCGCCGAGGAGAGCACGATGCTGAAGCGATCGGCCAGCGGCGCGGCGCGGAGTCGATCCAGGAAACCGATCTCGCGGTCGAAGAGGATCGGCACGCCGGCGTTCAGCGAGGCGTTGAAGGCGGTGAAGAGGAGAGCCCCGGGGATCACGAAGTCCAGGTAGTCCACTCCCCCGAGGACTTGACTCATGCTGCTGCGGAAGACCAGTACGAAGAGGCTCATCCAGATGATCGGCTGGAAGAGGCCGCTGATCACCACGACCGGACGACGCTTGCTGTGGAGGAACCACCGCCAGGCCTGGATCCGGGTTTCCTGCCAGAAGGGACTGCTCACTGGGAGTCCTCCATTGCTTCTTCACTGCCGTTGGCGAGCGGGGCGCCGACCGCCGCGAGGTAGACGTCCTGGAGAGTGGGGCGTCGCGCACCCACCGCGTAGAGTTCCACTCCGGCGTGAGCGGCGTGTTCCTCGAGTTGGTCCACCCACACTCGGCTGCTCCTTTCCTCGGCAACCGCGAAGCGGAAGTCGGAGCGGCTCGGGTCGGGGGGTAGGGCTTTGCCGGGGAAGCCCCCGAAGAGGGCGGCGAGGCGGTCGTGGTCGCCCTCGCGGGGGAGTTCGGAGAGCGCCGCGGAGAGGATCCAGGATCCCAACGCGGTGCGCAGGGAATCGGGGCTGCCCTCGGCCACCACCTTGCCGTGGCTCATCAGGACCACCTCGTCGGAGAGTTCCTCGGCCTCCTCGAAATCGTGGGTGGCGAGCAGAAGGGCGGTGCCCTCGGCGCGGAGGCCGCGGAGGATGTCCCAGAGGCGCCGTCGGGCGTCGTAGTCCAGGCCGGACGACGGTTCGTCGAGGATCAACAACCGGGGGTGGTGCATCAGGCTGGCCGCCAGATCCAGACGCCGCCGCATGCCTCCGGAGTAGCCCTCGGTGCGGCGGTCGGCGGCATCCATCAGGTCGAAGCGCCGCAGCAGTTCTTCGATCCGCGGCCGGGATTCGGATTTCGGCAGATGGACCAACCCCGCTTGGAAGCGGAGGAATTCCCGGCCGGTCATGATCTTGTCCACCGCGGATTCCTGCCCGGCGTAGCCGAGGAAACCCCGGGCGCGAGCCGGATCCTCCCCGACTTCGACCCCGGAGATCCGAATCGAACCGGAATCCAGCTTCTCCAGGGTGGTGATCGCACGAATCAGAGTGCTCTTTCCCGCGCCGTTGGGGCCCAGCAGGCCGAGCACCCGGCCCGCCTCGACGGAAAAGGACACTCCGTCGAGGGCATGGACCTCGCCGTAGTGCCGGAGCGCGTTCTGGACCTCGAAGAGCGGCATGGCGGCCCGGTTTTAGGACCGCCGCGCCCAGGATCAAGCTCCGATTCGGTGTTAGTTTGAAGGAACGGAATGCGGAACCTCCTCTCCCTCTCGCTTTTCCTGTGTGCCGTGCCCCTGGCTGCGCAGACCACCTACACCGATGCCACTGCCTCGGCCGGGTTGATCTTCACCCATACACCGGCCCCGGGACATCCGATGTCGGGCATGGTCGGCGGTGGCTCCGTCGGTGATTTCAACCGGGACGGTTGGCCGGATCTCTATCTCTGTTCCGGTGGCACGGTTCCGGACGCGCTGTTCATCAACCAGGGCGACGGTACTTTCGTGGACGAGGCCGCGCAGTGGGGGTTGACCGATTCCATCTATGCCTCCGGGACCGCGGTGGGGGACTACGATCGCGACGGTTGGCCCGATCTGTACGTCAGTAGTTTCGGCGATCCGGTGAATGGGGTGTATCCGGGTGCGAACCGCCTCTATCACAACGACGGTAACGGCCATTTCACCGAGGTGGCGGTTGCGGCCGGAGTCAATGCCGGCAGCGATGGCGCGGACAGTTTCAGCGCTTGCTGGGGAGATTACGACCGGGATGGTTGGCTGGATCTCTTCGTCTGCGCTTATGGTCCACTCGATTCTCCCAATCGCCTCTATCACAACGAAGGGGACGGAAGTTTTCGGCTCGTCAACGCAACCGCGGGCTTGAGTCTGGACAAGGTCCACGGCCTGGCTTGTTCCTTCACCGATCTGGACGACGATCGCTATCCCGATCTGCTGGTCATCGGGGATACCGGCACCAGTCGCGCCTATCGCAACCTCCATGGAGGGGTCTTCGTCAATCGAACCCCGCAGGTTCAGGAACTGAACGAGCCCAACGGCATGGGAATCGCCACCGGGGACCTGGATCAGGACGGCGACCTGGACTTCTACGTGAGCGACATCTATTGGACCTTCAACAGCGCCAGCGGCAACAAGCTCTATTGGAACGACGGCGCCTTCACCTTCCACGAAGGGGCCTACGCGGCGGGCTGCAATCTCAACGGCTGGGGTTGGGGCGCGGTCGCGACCGATTGCGACAACGACGGTCTGCTGGACCTTGCGGCGGTGAACGGCTGGGCGGGATCGTGGGGTAATTACCCGATGCGCCTCTTCCACGGCCTGGGTGGCGGGAGCTTCGTGGACGAAGCCACGAACTACGGCATCGACGATCTCGGCCAGGGGCGTGGGCTGCTGCGCCTCGACGCCGACCAGGACGGCGACGAGGATCTCGTGGTCCTGCACATGGGGGAACCCTTGCTCTATCTCCGCAACGATGGTGGCAGCGGCAATCCTTCCCTGGAACTGAGTTTCGACACCAGCGCCGATCCCCAGCTCGCCCCGGATGGAATCGGCACCACGGTGCGTGCGACCGTCGGTGGTCGGCTCCTCCTCCGTCAACTCGATAGCGGCCAGAGTTATCTCGGCCAGAGCGAGTCGATGCTCTTCCTGGGTTTGGGGCAGTCTCCGGTCGTGGACGAACTCCGCGTTGAGTGGGAGGACGGTTTCACCACGGTCTACCATCAGCTTCCCCCGGGGCGACTTCGAATCGTGGCTCCCGCGCCCTTCACCCAGTCTCCGCTGCGGCGCGGGGCGGTGGTGGACTTCAGCCTCCAGGGCCTGGAGCCCGGGGAGAACGCCACCTTCGTGGCCAGTCTCGCTGG
>CAYVRL010000203.1:0-4860 GCA_964454065.1 uncultured Planctomycetales bacterium
GGCGAAGATGTCCAACAGCCCCGCTTGGAGGGCCAAGAGGCGCTCGGGAAGCGACAGCCGTGGAGAGAAGCGCAGCACGCCGGAAGCCAATCGGCGCGCCACGCCCGGCCCTTGGCCCTCGACCAGCCCCCAACCGGCGAGACGGGTACCGGGATCGACGCCGAGGATCCGGACTCCGGGCATGGGGGCATTCTAGAATCCGGCATGCGAAGGGACTGCGCCGCCGTGTTGCTGGCCGCCGGACGGGGCACCCGTCTCGGCCGCGGCAACAAGGCGCTGGTGGATCTGGCTGGGGAAGCCCTGGTCGCCCACGCCGCGCGCGCGCTGCTGGAGGCCCCGAGCGTCGGCGAGCTGATCCTCGTCATGTCCCCGGGGGACGAGGAGGCCCTGCGCGAACGCTGGGGCCTGGATGGGGCCGCGCTCGGTGCCTCCCGCGTGGTCCCCGGTGGCGCGGAACGCTGGCTCTCCAGCCGCGCCGGATGCGAGGCCGCCGACCCCGCGCTGCCGCTGCTCCTGGTCCACGACGCCGCTCGCCCCCTCCTGCTCTCGGAGACCGTGGAAGCGGTAGCGGCCGCGGTCCGCGAGTTCGGATCCGCTCTGGCCGCCGCCCCGCTTCACGACACCCTGAAGCGCGCCGACTCCGAGGGGCGGATCGCCGCCACCCTGGCCCGCGAGGGACTCTGGCGCGCCCAAACCCCCCAGGGAGCCTGGCGTGACCACCTGCTGGCCGCCTTCTCGGCCTGGGATCCGGCCCGGGGTCTTCCCACCGATGAAGCCATGTTGCTCGAAGCGGCTGGACACCACCCCGTGCTCGTCCCGGCCCCCGAGGACAACCTGAAGATCACCTCCCCGCCCGAACTGGAGCTCGCCGCGCTGCTCCTGCGCCGACGAAGCGCCCCGCAGGCATGAACTTCGATTCCCTTCCCCGCATCGGCCTCGGCTGGGACCGCCATCGCCTCGCCCCCGGGCGCCGCTGCGTGCTGGGCGGGGTGGAACTGCCCTCCCCCCTGGGACCGGTGGCCCACTCCGACGGCGACGTCCTCCTCCACGCCCTCTGCGACGCCCTGCTCGGCGCCGCCGGCCTGGAGGATCTGGGTACCCTCTTCCCCGACGACGATCCGCGCTGGGAAGGCGCGGATTCCCTCGACTTCCTGCACGCGACCCTGGAGCGGCTCCGCGCTCGTTCCCTGCGCACCCTCTCCGTCGATCTGGTGGTGATCTGCGATCGCCCCCGGATCGGACCGCACCGTGCCGCGATCCGCGCCCGACTCGCCGAGTTCCTGGAACTTCCGCTCGATCGCGTCAACCTGAAGGGCAAGAGCACCGAGGGCGGCCCCGACGACCTCATCGAGGTCAGCGCGGTGGCGCTGCTCGGTCCGCGTCCGGCCGACTAGCGGGGGCTTGGGGGAAACGGTCCTCGTCCCCGCCCTGCAAATGCCACATGCGCGCATAGAGCCCCTCGGCGGCCAGCAGCTCCTCGTGGGTGCCGCGTTCGATGATCCGCCCCGCGTCCAGGACCAGGATGGAATCCGCGGAACGGATCGTGCTCAGACGATGCGCGATCACGAAGGTCGTGCGCCCGGCCATCAAATTCTCCAGCGCCTCCTGCACCCGCCGCTCGGATTCCGAATCCAGGGCACTGGTGGCTTCGTCGAGGAGGAGAACGTCCGGATCCTTCAGGATCGCGCGAGCGATGGTCACGCGCTGCGCCTGACCACCGCTCAAACGGGTTCCGGCCTCCCCGGCCTGGGTGTCCAGACCCTGCGGCAGAGTGTGGAGGAAATCGCTCAAACAGGCCGCCTCGCAGGCCCGCTCCACTTCCTCGTCCGTGGCTCCCGGTCGCCCGTAACGAACGTTTTCCCGCAGCGTGGTCTGGAACAGGAAGGGGCGTTGCGAGACCACCGCGAGACGATCCAGCCATTCCCCGACCCGCAGTTCGCGCAAGTCCACCCCGTCCACCAGGATGCGCCCCTCCGTGGGATCGTAGAAACGCGCCACCAGATCCAGGAGAGTGCTCTTGCCCGCTCCGGAGGGGCCCACCAGGGCCAGACGCTGACCGCGACGGATCTCGAAGCTCACCTCACGTACTGCCGGTCCGTCCCCGACCCCGTAATCGAAGCTCACGCGATCGAAACGGATGCCCTCGCGCAGCTCGGGACAGGGAAGAGCGTCGGGGCGATCCTGGATCTCGGGCTGGAGGTCGAAGACCTCGAAGACCCGTTCGGTCGCCCCCATCGAGGAATAGATGATCGAAAGCGCCTTGGTGAGTCGCTTGACGCTGGAGAAGAGGAAACCGGTCGCGGCGAAGAAGGTCGTCATCGAACCCACGTCGCTGAAGAGGGGAATCCACATGTCCACCAAGGCGATCGCCCCGATCACGACCCCCACCCCGCCCTGGGAGAGGAAGTTGGTGATGGCTTGACTGGTCGCCTGGGTCCGCACCATACGATCGGTCTGGTGGACGAAGGCATCGTTGACCTTGCGGAATTCCTCCGCCTCGCGATCCTCCATGCGGAAGGCCTTGACCACCCGGATGCCGCTGAACATCTGCGTCATGGTCTGGGTGCTGTCCCCCAGTCGGGCCTGGGATTCGCGACTGCGACGACGCACCTTGGGACCGAGGAGGAGCACTGGTAGCGCCAGCACCGGGATGAAGACCAGCATCCCCAGGGTGGCGGTCGGTGCCGCGAAGAAGGCCATCAGGAAGGCCGCCAGGATGTTGAAGGGCTCCTGGACCAGTTCCTCCACGACCAGGGTCAGGAGCCGCAGACTGGTACCGACGTCGGCGGTCAGTCGGGAGAGCAGATCCCCGAGGCGGCGCCCGGAGTGGTAACTCATTCCCAAGCGCAACACGTGCTCGGCGAGATCCTGGCGGAGATCGGTGACCAGCCACACGCCGAGCATCCGCGACAGGCGTAGGAATACGTACTGGAGCAGAGAGAAGATCCCAGCGCTCAAGGACAGGAACGCGGCCAGGACGATGACCGCGGAACCCTTCTCCCCCAGCCCGAAGAGGTCCATGCCGACGAACTGCAAATGCAACCAGGCGTCGAAACTGGACAGGACCGAGACCTTTTCCGCTACTTCCGCCGCGGGCGGCTTGATGTCGAAGAGCAGGTTGACCAGCGGGGACAGGAAGGCGAGGTTGGCCTTGGATCCCAGGGCCGCGACCGCGCCCAGCACCACCAGCAAAAAGGCCTTCCGCCGGTAGCGTCCCAGGTAGGGCAGCAACCGGCGGTAAGTGCTTCGGATCTCGGAGCCGGGGGCCAAGGGGCCGGGGAGGGCTCAGCCCTCCTGCTTGGCCATCACCCGGTCGATGAAGTCGTGGAACTCGACCGTGATGTAGTCGTCGGTGGCGAGGTAGAGGTGACGAGAGTTCTCGGCCAGGTCCAGCTCCTTGCTCGGGGGCTGCCGCTGCACCACCCGGTAGATGTACCAACCCACGGGTCCGCGAACCGGCCCGTAGATGTTGCCCATCTCCGCGTCGAAGAAGATCTGGTCGCCCACGGAAACCCCGTAGAGGAAGTCGGTGTAATCGTTCTCGGCCAGGAAATCACGCAAGGGATTGCGGCTCTGCAAACCCAGGCGACCCCGGTGCGGCTGCGGCAAGCCTTCGGCCGAACCCGGGACCTTGTCCGGGAAATCGCTGTAGCGGGTCAACACGGTGTCCCAATCGGCACCGGCGGCGAGTTCCTCGGCGGCCTGACGGGCCCGCTTCTCGGCGGCGGCGAAGGGGTCGCCCTCGAGCGGGAAGAGGCCGGTGGCCATGTCCCGAGCCGAGAAGAGGATCACCTCGGCCTTGACCTTGCCGTCCCCGAGGAAGGCCTTGCGCTTCTCCACATGGGCTTGCAGGGTCTCGGTGGGGATCGGATCGGGCAAGGTACGACGGAAGGACTGCTTCAACCGATAGACCTCGTCGTAGATCTCCAGCGAGGGATAGCCGAGGAACTGCAAGGCCACCTGCTCGTAGCTGATCGGCGAGTTCACGTACTGCTTCTTCTCCTCGGCGATCAGGTCCAGGGCCTCCTGGGGAGTCAGCAGCTTGCCCTCGGCGGCGAGTTCCTTCTCCAAGGCCCAGCACAGATCGACGAACATCTTGGCGCGCTGCTTCTCGACCGGGCCGACGTTGAGACCGGTCCGCTGGAGGAGATCCTTGGTGCTGAAGTCGTGGCCATCGATGCGCAGGGCCACCCCCTCGGGTAGACCCTGGAAGGGCTGGACGATCTCTGCCTTGCGCCACATCCAGTTGAGGATGTAGGGGCGCAGGATCATCTGCATCATCATGTCGTCGATCTGGAAGGGCTTCCCCGTTGCCTTGGCTTCCTTGAGGGCTTCCAGGGTCTTGACGATGGTGTTGTCGTAGATCGAGTTCTTCTCGCCCTTGCGATAGATCTCGGCCAGCTCGTCCAACGGCCAGGCATCCGGGTCGTCGGGAAAGAAGAGGCGATCCAACTCCATCATCCGCCGGGTCTGCTCGCGGAAACCTTCCGGCGTGTTGCCCGTGGTCCGCACCTGCTCCCAGAAGTCCGCGTCCGGATTCTGGTCCCGGACCTTCTTCGTCAGGGCCTCGATATGGGCCTGGAGATCCTCGTCACTGACCCGGAAGAGCTCGTCGGACAATCCCGCGGCCTTTCGGTGAGCGATCTCCTCGTCCATCAGGACCCCGAGCATGATCTGGTTGAGCTTGTTGGAGCCCGCGGTGTAGATCAGGGCGCGCTCCACCGCCTCCCGGTAACTGACCCCATCCGGACCCTTGCGGGCGGCCCGTTCGGGGCTGAGCCCCAGATCGAAGGGGTGGGAGACCGGCTGCTCGGTCGCGGCCGGGGCCTCTTGAGCGGGCGAGGTCGGAGCCAGAGCCAG
>CAYVRL010000204.1:0-4811 GCA_964454065.1 uncultured Planctomycetales bacterium
CCCTCTCCCGGAGTCGAGTGAGGATCAGCTCCTGGACCTTGGGATCTCGGATCTGCCCGACCATCTTCGGGGTGAGTGCGTCCAGCCTCTTCCGGGTGACATACTGGCCGGGGATCGGTCTTCCGTTCCTCATCGCCTGACCATAGAAAGTTTCCTCGTGGAAGGCCCCGCCGACTTTCCGTTGGGGTCGATGGGAGACATGGACTCGCGCCAAGACCTGGCTGACTTCATTCCGGAAGCCTTCCCAAGGAGGAGGGAAGGAGCCCTCTTGCATTTCGCGACGCGCTTTGGACCACGGAGTCTGATTCGACTTCATTCTCCAGCTGTCCTGGTACCGTTTCAGGGCGGCCCGGGAGGAAAGGGCCACCACGATCGCGTCGATCGCATGGTGCCGGTGGTCGGCACGCGATTTGTGGAAGACCCCTTCCTCGTCGGGCTTGGCCTCCATGATGGGGTTCCCATCGAAATCGGTGATGGGGTCGAGAACGTTCAACAACCCCCATTGGCGACGAAGTTCAGCGGTCAATCCACCCCGGCAGGACTGAACCGCTTTTTCCCCCTCCCGGAGTTCCGGCGGGTAAAGGAGGGACAAGTAACGAACTACCGATTTGGTGATGTAGCGGGTGTCATTGAGCTGACGTCGTACGAAATCATCCGTATTCAATTCCGCTTGTCGGAGCCGAGACAGCTTCCCCCACAGACCGGTTTTCCCCTGGAAAGCTATTTCCGCCCTACGGATGAGTTGTCGATGTTCCTGGGAATCTAGGCCGAGCCATTCAGCCGGAGTTCGGTCACCCTTTTCTTGATTCGCGGAACGATGGACCAACACCTTGTTGGCCAGTGAATCGTCTAGACTCCTCCAATGGGGGAGGATGTGATCGACTTCCCATTCACCACCATGGATGATTTCGGTCTGCGGAATCGGACGTCCTGTATAGAGGCAGATTCCGCCCTGTTCCTGCCAGAGAAGATAGCGATTGACAAGTTCTCTGCTTGGTTGGCCGCCTCCCAATTGGAAGATTTCTTCTTTGGCTTGACTTCGGAGTTCTTGTCTCGCGCGATTCTGTTTGGCAGCTTTCTTCCTTTCCTCCGGTCCGCCTTTCATCTCCCGTGCCAGTTCCACTACGATTTTCCTGGGCCGTCCATGCTCTCGAATGATCGCGTTGATGACCTTGCGAACCTCCACGAGGGCGCGCCGAACGATCGGATTGGTGATGTCCCGAAGGTCCGGGGGCAGGTCCTTGGAATTGATCGTAGGCAAACGATCGACTGCTGCCGCGACGGGGCGGTCCGGATAGGCAAGAGAAACCGCCTCGAATTCATTCTTGCCCGCCTCCAGATAGGGGAGGAGCCTTTCAATGGCCTTCCGCGAATAACCCAAATACCCTTCTGTGGGAGCCCATCCGGCTAGTTTCCTGGCCTTTTCCGGATCGGCGCCGTGGCCGACCAAGATCTGGATCAATTCTTCCTCGTCCTCGATATCGACGAGTGCATCACAGAGGGAATGCTTGAGCTCTGGATCGAGTTGAGCCCAGTTCTTCTTCCCAAATGTATTCGAAAGTTTCCATTCGAGAGAGTTTCCGTCCAAATAGCTGCGACTTCCACGTTCCAAATTGAAGGAGGCGTTCGGGTCGACGCCCAGTTTGGAGAAAGCCTTCCGAATGGCATCGAACTTCACCTTGTCCCTGGCCTGAAGGAGATCGATGACCAGTTCCCGTTCCTCAGGCCGAAGTGCCCTTTCCTGGGATTGAGAGTATTCCGAGATCTTGAGATTGTTGACCTCCTTCAGCAGTCGGAAACGTTGGGCGATCCAGATTCCCCGAGGACAGCAGTATTGTCCCGCTTCCAAAGGGCATTCCTTGATCGATGGAGCCCGATGCAGATTGGCCCTGCTCGGGGCCCGGCGGATTCTTTCCGGGGTCAACTCGAAAGGATGTTGGAAGAAGATCGCCTTTTCGAAGGCAGCCGTGTTCTCCTCATTCAAGGCCTCCGGGTGATGGGCGCGTTGGGCATCCAAAATGGCGTGGAACTCGACCTCGTACATGTCTCGCCGGGTATGGCGTCGGCGCAGATGCGTTTCACCCCGCTCCAGAGGGATCCTCTCTCCCTGCTCGTTCCGGGAGATCTTGTAAAGGTATTCTCCAAGGGTGCGACATTCGCTCTCGGAAATCGTCGCGGCAAGCTCTCCGATTTCCTTGAGCATCCCCTTGTCCTCCTTGGATTGGCCGGACTTCCGATTGGAACGAAAGCCACGCCTCTGACCTAGGTGATACAAGGCCCGACCCAACTCGTAAGGGGAAAGGGGATGGTCCAATGCCCGAGCACGAAGGTAATAGGGGTCCATTTCGAACACCCTTGCCAACTCTTCCTCGGACTTGGGAAGTAGGCCCGCACCAATCAGGGCGATGCGCAGATCCTTTCTGCGCGCATTCCTCCGTTGGTGATTCCGCCGCATGGACCGCGCGTCCCGTCTGGACTGGCAGAGGGGCTCCTCCTTGGAGGAGCCGAAATTGTCGAGGCCCGCCTCGAAGACCCGCACGCCAACGGGAGGATGGCCCGCATGCTCGGTGGGATGGAAGCCCGTGGCCAGATAGGTCTCATGCTCCCCCAAGGTCGAGAACTCCGCCGACAGCATGGCCCAGCCGATGGAATTGGGCCCCAAATCGAGGCCGAGGATGTAATCGTTCATGATCAGATCTTGCTTGGATTCCGCAGGGTATCCCGACGGGCTTGACACCCCTCGAGGTCGTCCTAGAATAGCAAACAGTGTAACTGGTCAGAGTCCGGCCCTTTCTTACCAAGGACTTTGATCCGCAGGCTCTGCGGCTCCCCGGTTCTCCGGAGAGCCGCGACCGCTCCTTCCGCCCGGCCCCTGTGTGTGGCCGTACCGTAACTGGTTATTTTCGCAAAGCTTAGAAGCGCAACTCATACTGGATCTTGAGGGCGAGGTCGTAGTTCTGGGGGGCGAAGCGGGAGCCGACGACTTGCCAGTTGTTGGTGTAGACCAGGAAGAGATCGGACTCGGGAGTGACGATCCAGCGGAATCGATCGTTGGTGCCGACGGTGTCGCTGTCGGTGTCGTACTGGATGAAGCTGTCGAAGGTCATGTCCGGGGAAAGATTCAGGCGGATCCGAAAATCGTAGAGGTCTTCCTGGAAGGAGCCTCCGGGCAAGTGGCCCCGGTTCAGCTCCGCGTCCCCGGAGAGGGTCAGCAGGGCGAAGGGGTTCCAAACCAGGCTCCCCTCGTAGGTGTCCAGGCTGCCGTCGTAGAAGTCCCCGAACCACCAGGCCACCTCGGTGCTCAAGGGGCGCTTGCTGGAGGTACCCGCGGTCAGCCGGAAACGATGCCATTGGTAGGAGCCAGCGGGAATGCGGACGTTCTCGGCAACGTCGAAGGGTACGTCCGGACGATCGCCCTCCATCACCACGTTGAACTCCACCGAATCCCCACTTTCCAGATTCCAGTTGAGCGGCGCGGTGAAGACCCGCCAGCTCTCCCAGTCGTTGTGCAAATCGGTGTAGTAGGTGGCCCCCAACTGGTAGAAAACCTGGCGCAGCCAGGAAATCTCCGGGCGCGGAGTGTAGTCCACACCGAGTCGATACTCGTGCACCCCGGGGCGGGGAACGAATCCCAGGGAGGGGTCGAAATCCTCACCCAGCCGCATCCAGGTGAAGGACATGTCCCAGAGGTCGTTGGGGTAGTCCAGACGCGCGCCGACCGCGTTGCGGGAGTCCCCGACGAGATCGTCGCGGCCCATCGTCAGTCCCCACAGCGCGGCCGTGAAATTCTTGTCACCCCAGAGACTCGAGGTCTGGTAGGTGAAATCGGTACCGGCCATCCACGCTCCGTTGCGACCCTCGGGATCTCCCACGGTCGCCATCACTCCCATCGAGGATTCCTCGAAGACGTCCTGGCGAATCCGCATCACGCCCATCGTCGAGGAAGGGGCCACCCCTTCCTGGGCACCGGTTCGAACCGTGAGGAAGCCGAAACTCGTGCGTCCCACGCGACCGTGGACCTTGGCTGCGACATCGAGGGGAACTTCCTCTCCGTGGAGCAGACCGATACGCCGACTGTGGAAGGGCACCACGTCGCGGCCCAGGCCGGCCCCGAAGTCGAAATAATCCGAACCCTCCAAGAAGAAGGCGCGTTTCTCGGGAAAGAAAAGGGGGAACGAGTCAGATTCGTGCGCCGTGCGTCGACCTCGGTTTCCGCGAAGTCGGTGTTGAAGCTGATCTGCACGAGTACCTGGGGATCGGGTTTCCATGCCAGATCGAGGCTCGGCTCCACCGTGGTGACCGGTGAGCTGCGGGTCGCCGACTTCTTGGAATGAGTCACCAGCGCGGGACGGATCGCCATGCCGAGCCCCAGGTCGAAGCGTGGGAGTCCGGTCAGCAGCCCGGCGCGGGAAGTCTGGGTCACGCGCCAGTCCCGGGAGGCCCCGGCCCAGCGGTCCCGTTCCAGGCGACGCTCCACCCAGCGTTCCACGTTGAAATCCCAGGCGCTCGAATCCTTGGCGAAACTCAAGGTGCGGATCGGGATGCGAATCTCCACGCTCCAGCCCTCGGGGATCCGCGCCGCCGCGGCCTCCCAGATCCCGTCCCAGGAGGAGTCGGTGAATTCGCCCCGCCCGGCGACCAGCCCGTCGAAACGGGCCCCACTGGGGTTCACCGCGAACACGTAGCCGCTGCGACCGTCGCGGAAGGGGCCGAACACGATCCGCACGTTGTCCTCCCCGCGCAGACTGCTGTCGCGGGCGACCGACCAGGAGACGATCCGTGAGGGCTCGGGATCGCGGCACAGGATGCCG
>CAYVRL010000205.1:0-4809 GCA_964454065.1 uncultured Planctomycetales bacterium
CAGGTTCCACCGTGGCGAGGTGGCTTTGCACGCCTATGCGGCCGGGGATTTCGAGAACGGTGACGGTACCGTCACCCACGCACTCGGGAGCGGGCGCCGTGCGGCGGATCTCCTGCGGCGCAGTCTCGGCGAACTGGTCGAGGTCTTCGAGCGACCCGACCGGCGCCGCGCGGTACCGGTCACGGACATCCGGCTGGATCATTTTCAGCGGGCGGCGGCGGCCAAGGAGCGTTTGCAGGCCTTGCCCGAACGACTCGCGAGCTTCGGTGAGGTCAGTTCCGGCCTGGAAGACGCGCTGGAAGCCCACCGCTGCTTTTCCTGTGGGCACTGCACTCGCTGCGACACCTGTCTGGTCTACTGCCCCGAAGGCATCATTCGACGCGAGAAGGAACGGGGTTACGAAGTGGATTACACCTACTGCAAGGGATGTGGAATCTGCGTGGAGGAATGTCCGCGTAGCGCAATGGAGATGAGGGCGTCATGACTTCCGAACTGATGAGTGCCAACCATGCCGCCGCGCGGGCCGCGACCCTCGCCGGACGGGCCAACCGCAGCGCCCGAGGTTTCGGCGGCGGGGTCTACCCGATCACCCCGCAGACGGAGTGCATCGAACTCCTCTGCAAGCAGGATTTCGACAAGGGGGAGATCGTCCGTGTGGAGAGTGAACACAGTGCGATGGGCGTGTGCATCGGTATGTCGCTTGCCGGCGCCCGCACCTTCACCGCCTCTTCCTCGAACGGTTTGGCGTACATGACCGAGAACGTTTACGCCGCGGCCCTTTTCCGCTTGCCGATCGTGATGATGGCCGCCAACCGAACGCTGGGACCGCCCTGGAACATCTGGGTCGACCATGGGGACACCCTTCTGTTGCGCGATTCCGGTTGGATGCAGATCTACTGCGAGGACAATCAGGAGGTCGCGGATACGGTGCTGATGGGCTTCCGTCTCGCGGAGGACTCGCGGGTGTTGTTGCCCCTGTTGGTCTGCCAGGATGCCTTCGTTCTTTCTCACACCATGACTTTGACCGACCTGCCCGCACAGGAGGACGTGGACAGATTCCTACCTCCCTTGGATTTGCCCCACCGGATCGGGGAGGACCCGATCACGGTCGGCGGCCTGGACTTTCCGCACCAGACCGAAGTCCACCGCGCGCAGCACGCGGAGGCGATGGCGCGCGTGCCGGAGGTCTACGCCGAGGTCCAGCAGGAATTCGTCCGCCATTTCGGTCGGCGGCCCGCGGATCGCGTGGTTCCCTACCAGATGGAAGACGCGGAAATCGTTTTCGTTTCGATGGGAACGACGGCGAGTACCGTGGCGCGGGTGGTCGACGCCGCCCGGGCCCGAGGGATCAAACTCGGGGCCCTGCGCGTGCGGATGTTCCGCCCCTTCCCGGCCGATCTGCTCACTCGTTGGTTGAAAGGGCGGGAGAGGGTCGGTGTGCTCGACCGGGACATCAGCCTGGGTCTGGGCGGAGTTCTGTGGAGCGAGTTGCGCGCCTGTGCGCCCGGGGCCCTGGTCCAGAACTACATGCTCGGTTTGGGCGGCGGGGACATTCGCCCCGAGCACATCGAAGCTCTGCTGGAGGACCTCCTCGCGCGGGATTCCGCCGGGGAGCCGAAGATCGTGGAGGTGGCACGATGACCCAGGAACCCCTGCTCGCCGGAATCGTCCAGACCGCGGCCGACCGCGATCAACCCTTGTTGCGCCCGGGCAACACCAATTGCGGGGGCTGCGGCATGTCGATCGGCTTGAACATGCTCTCTCGCGCGGCGGGGAAACGCCCCTTACAACTTTCGATTCCCGCTTGCTGCGGGATCGTCACCGCGGGTCCCTTTCCCTATTCGGCTTATGGGGTGCCGGTGGTCGCGACCACCTTCGCGGCATCTCCGGCGGTCGCCACCGGTCTGGCGCGGGTTGCGCAGATGAACGGCGAGCCCACCCGCGCGGTTTGTTGGGCGGGGGACGGCGGTACCTTCGACATCGGGATGGCGACCCTCTCCGCCGCCGCGGAGCGCAACGAGGACATCCTCTACATCTGCTACGACAACGAGATCTACGGCAATACCGGCGGGCAGCGGTCTTCGGCCACCCCGGAGGGAGCGGCAACGACCACGACCCCCGCGGGCAAGACCGAATGGAAGAAGGACATCCTCGCGATCATGGCGGCCCACCGGGTACCGTACTGCGCGTCGATCTCCCTGGCCCATCCCGAGGACGCGCATCGCAAGCTCGTCCACGCCTTGGATACTCGCGGCTTCCGTTTCCTCCACATCCTTTCCCCTTGCCCGACGGGGTGGAAATCCGAGCCTTCGGAAGGAGTGGAGTTGGTGCGAATGGCCGTCCGTTCGGGGCTCTTCCCGGTCATCGAGATCCTCAATGGAGAGCGTTACCGGATCAACGTGGAGCCCGAGCTGTCCCGGCAAGACCTGGAGGCTTACTTCGCGGGCCAGGGCCGTTTTCGCAAGGCTCGACTTCCCCTCGATGAGATCTACTCTCGGATCGAGCGGAACTGGGTGTTGTTGAGGCGGCGAGTCGAGGAGTCGTCGTGAATGAATGAAGAGAAGGAACAATCGCCCGAAACTTCGGAAGGGATCTGGTGTCGGCGCTTCGAGCGGAAGCGTCCGTTGAGTGAGCATCAGCACTGCCCCTACTGCTTCGGCAGGGAAGGGGAGATCATCGCGGGGAAGCACCAGGCTTTCTGCGATTATCGACCTGGGGTGGATCCCCTCCACTTCGGTTTCCCGGAAGGGACTTCCCGTCAGGAACAGGGCTGAAGTTCTGGCTCGGGTCTAGAATGCCCGAGTGAAGGATTCCGCCGCGGAGATCGACCGCGCTCTCGACGGCGCGGCGCGGGCGGCGCGGGCCTGGCGAGGGATCGCTTCCGAGCAGCGGGCCGCTTGGCTGGATGTTTGTGCTCGGGAAGCCCTCGCTGTGGGTTCGGAGTGGGCGGCTCGGAGCTGCGCCGCCAAGGGGATCGACCCGCGTTCGCGTCTTGCCGGAGAACCCTGGCTGTCGGGGCCGATGGTCTTGCTCCGTCACTTGCGACTCTACGCGGCCACGCTGCGAAGCCCTTCCCCGTTTCCTCCCTCCCTGTTTCGCGAAACGGGGAATGGGGACCAGCTCGCAGCCACCGTCTTTCCGCACGACCCCTGGGATCCACTCCTCTACCCCGGTACCCGCGCCGAGGTCTGGATCCAACCGGGCTGGCCCGCCACGCAGGGCGGGCGTGGATCCGGCGGCGTGTGCGCGGTGCTCGGAGCCGGGAACATCAACTCGATTCCCGCCCTGGATGCCTTGTGGCAGTTGTTGGCGGAGGATCGGGTCGTCGTGGTCAAGTTGAATCCGGTCAATGCCTATATGCGGCCGTTGTTGGAGCGGATCTTCGCCCCCTTCCTCCGGCACCATTTCCTCGCTTTCCTGGAGGGGGGAGCGGCGGAAGGCGAGTCCCTGTGCATGGACCCGCGGGTGGACGCAGTGCATTTGACCGGCAGCCAGCACAGTTACGACACGATCCTGTGGGGGGCCGATCCGAGCGAACGGGCGCGGCGGAAGGGGGAAGGGCGGCCTCGCCTGACCAAGCCGGTCAGTGCGGAACTCGGCTGCGTCACTCCGGTATTGGTCGTTCCCGGGCCGTGGTCGCGATCCGATCTGCGTTTCCAGGCTCGGCACATCGCGGGCATGGTGGACCACAACGCGGGTTTCAACTGCAACGCGGCCAAGCTGATCGTGACCGCGCGGGGCTGGCCGCAGCGCGAATCCTTCCTTCGCGAGCTGCGGGCGGCCCTCGCCGCTCTCCCGGAACGGCGGGAGTGGTACCCCGGCACCCTGGAAGAACGACGGGAATTCGTCGCCGGGAACCCCCACTGCGAACGGATCGAGGGCTTCTCCGGAATCTTTGTTCAGGAAACGGGAAGAAGTCACCCGGCATTAGGTGTCAGGGAAGTCTTCGGCAGGGTGGTGGGGGAGTGGGCGGTCGAGGCGGAGGATGGGGAGGGGTTCCTGGAGGAGGGTGTGCGGTTCGTGAACGAGGAAGTCTGGGGAAGTTTGTCGTGCGTGGTGCTGGTGCAGCCAACGGTGGACAAGGGCTTGGTGGAGCGGGCGGTGCGGCGCTTGCGCTATGGAGGAATCGGAGTGAACGCCTGGGGCGGGATGCTCTTCGCCCTCGGCAATACCACTTGGGGGGCGTTCCCGGGGCATCCTCCGGAAGACATCCGCAGCGGTTGCGGGGTGGTGCACAACACGTTCCTCTTCGACCACCCGGAGAAATCGGTGCTGTACGCCCCCTTCCGGCCCTGGTGGAAGCCGGTCTACTTTCCGGGACATCGGACCCTGCACCGACTGGGTCCCAAGCTGTGTCGCTTCGAGGCAGCGCCCGCGTGGTGGCGGCTCCCCGGGCTCGCGGCCAGCGCGCTGCTCGGCTGAATCAGCCGACCGGCTCCTGGGCCGCTTCGAGGACTTCGGCTTCGCTGAGCAGGCGGTCACTGCGTTTGGCCAGCGCCAGCACCGCGGCGATGCGTTCCTCGGTGGCTTCGATGCCGCGTTTCTCGAGGAACCAGATCACGTTGGACTTGCCGCTCATCGGCCCCACCGAGATCTTCTGTTCCAGCCCGAAGGCATCCGCCGGAACCCCGGAATAGACCCGGTTGGCCAGCCAGGCGTCTCCCTTGCGGAAGGCCTTCACCACCGCCGCGGCGTGGACCCCGGTGCCGGTTTGGAAGGCATCGGCCCCGAAGACCGGGTACTCGTTGCGAATCGGGCGCCCGACCGCCTCGCTGGCCACGTGGACGTACCGACCGAGTTCCTTCAGAT
>CAYVRL010000206.1:0-4796 GCA_964454065.1 uncultured Planctomycetales bacterium
GGAATTCCGAACGGATTTCTTCATCGCTGGCGGTCAGGCCCCGGGAGACGGCGTCCTGGTAGATCAGTTCCCTTTCGATCAGGGACTCCAGGGCTTGGCGGCTGGTTTCCGCCCGTTTGGATTCCGGGAGTCTGGCGTGGAAGAACGTGAGGGGAATGATGCGGTTGACCTCCGCTCGGAGGTCGTGACCGGTGAATTCCTTTTTCCCCACCCGGACGATGGAACGGTCCAGGAACGCCTTTTGCGCCTCGCGCAGGGAATCCGCGGGACTGGGATTCCGAGGGGACGGCTGGTTTTGCGCGAAGAGCGGGGCCGCGGAACCAAGGAGGAGGGCCAGAACCAGTTCTGGGCGGATCGCGTGTCGAGTGGCGGAGGAGAGTGTCATGAGTTCGGACCTGGACGCCGACCCCATTGACTACTTCATCGAGCGGTCCTTTCCAAGCCCTGCATTACTTGACGTGGCATTTGAGACACAAGTTTCCCCGCCGTGGATCCACCGCCATCAGCTCCTCCTGGCCGGCGTAGGGGGAGTGGCAGGATCCGCAGCCGACATTGCCTCCAAAGAGGCGAATCGGGTCGGGAAGGGTGGACTCGGGGCGGTACTGGGGGGCCATTGATCCCTTCGGGAAGGATGAATACCGAACCCCGATCGGGTGGTCGCGACTCGCAAGCATTCCCACGGGGGGCAAGGCGGCCTGCCCAGGGGCACGGATCGCGGCGATCCCCGCCGTCGTGCCGTCATGACAGGACAAGCAGGATCGGCTTTCCTGATCCAGTCCGAAGCGCGGCTGGGCCACGAGGACGGCTCCGAAACTGTCCTTCCAGGCTCCTTGGAGGTGGGCTCGTCCCAGACTGATGGCGTGGGCCACGGGCCCCCCTGGGTCCAGGGGCTGGTCGTGGCAGCTCCTGCACAGCTGGGCGGTGGGCAGCCGGAGGAGGTTCCGTCCGCTTCCAGGCAGGAGACTGGTGTGGCCCGGGGATGCGGCCCTCTGGTCGTGACAGCTCAGACAGCCGAGGCGGCCCCGAGAAGAAGGAAGGATCTGGGTGCCCAGAAAGGGGACGTCCACCGGGTGGCTCAAGCCGCTTCCGCTACGGTGGCAGGAAACGCACTGGGAGTCGCTCCAGGAGGACCTTCCCAGCTCCTGAGCAGGGAGTGGAGCCGGGTCGATGAGCAGCCCAGCGATGGCGAGGAGCGAAGCTGAGGCGAGAAAGGACAGAGAGGAGGGGAGCATGGATGCCACGGGGCCGGGAAAGGGCCGCCCTTCCTTGGCGGATTCCCAGCCGCCGAATCAAGGGAGAATTCCTGGATTCCCGCCCCTACGGGACAAGGAAACCCTGACTTCCGCGGCTCCTTGGTTTATTCAGGAACCGTTCCACAAGAGCATTGGGAAGTCCGTCCCCTCCCGGTCTTGCCACCCACTCCCCATGATCGTGGGCCACCGCTTCCGCACCTGGGCCCTGCTGGCCCTGAGCCTCACGAGCAGCGCCGCCATCAGCGCCGCTTGCTCGGTCGAGGACCACTATGAACTCCTGAGTTTCTTCTTCGATGGTGTCCCCACACCCGAGGAACTCGCCGCTCGTCGAGCCGCCGCCGAGCAACCGGAGACCCTCTCTCCCGAGGCCATGACTTCGCTCTCCAATGAGGAGCGCAACGCCCTTCTCGCTCGGCATGTCGAGGCGATCCAGGTTTCCGAACACCCCCCCGTCAAACAGGGACTCTGTGAGAAATGCCATACGCGAAGGCCCAACTCCGGTGCGGTCGGCACGCAATGGCTGGGGGACATCCCCCAGCTCGTGGCTCCCCCGGATGAACTCTGTTTCCGCTGTCATGAGGCTCCCAAGGGAACCTATCTCCATGGCCCCGCGGCTTCCGGCAATTGCATCGTTTGCCACCAGGCGCATGAATCCTTGAATCCCCACTTGCTGCGCTTGGCGGAACAGAAGGAACTCTGCTCCGCGTGTCATGTTCCCGGAGAGACTTTGCTCTCCGAAGAAGAGCACGAGGGCTACCAGGACCTCGACTGCGTTGCGTGTCACGACCCCCATTCCTCTGAACGACCTCACTTGCTTCGAGATGGCTGGGAAGATGCCCTCGAAGGAGCTTCGTCCCCGAAGGGTGATGGTTGATCTCCGACACCGGTGTTCTCCCTCCCCCCTCTCCGCAAGCTATGCCGCCCGGTGCTCTGGGCGATACTCTTGGGGGCCTGCCAGGCCCCGCAAGGGCCGACGGACACTGGTTTCAACAAAGCGAAGGCGGAGCGGATCAGCGGCTATGTTCGTCTCAGCGGAGAATCATGGAATGAAAAACGGGTGGGGAGGAACAGCAGTATCGAGCGCAATGAAATGCGGGCCAAGGAAGAGGTCATGGTGCATGTGCTCGGCTTCTGGTACCACCCGAAGCTGATGGAATTCGACCTTCAGGGGCTCGCGGGGCTCGAACAGCGCCAGATATCCTCCAACGGAGCCCTCCGGAGCAACGCAGTGGACGCTCGCAATCTGGGTTACGATTTGCACACACGCTGGTTCAAGGAGCTTCCCTACTCACTGGAACTCTATTCCTTGCGCAACGAAACCCAGACCAGGCAGGCCTTCTTCGACACCACGGAAGCGGTGATCACCGAGAGCGGCTTCAATCTGGATGCGCACGACTGGTACCTCCCTTCCCGTCTTCACTACCACCACTACCGCTATCAGGGACGAGGACTCAACGACTTCAATCAGATCCGCGACAATCTGCGCATGGAGGGGCGCCGCGAGGACGAGGACCGACAACTTAGCTACAGCGCCGAATTCAACGATGTCAGCTTGGCCAACTTCGGTCTGCCCTATAAGGATTATTCCTTGAACCTTGGTTCCACGTTCTTCTTCGACGAGGACAACCGGGATCGTTGGTACAACGGTTTCTCTTGGCGTGGCCAAACCGGTAGCAATACGAACTCCAATTTGGATTTGAATTCGAATTACCACAACCAGCTCAGTGAATCGCTGGCCGCGGACATGAGTACTCAGTACACGCGCTATCGTCGCGGGGGGCAGGCAACGGATACTCTCAGCTTCATGTCCGGACTCAGCCACCAACTCTTCTCCAGCCTCCACAGTAGCGCCTCGCTTCGTTATTCCCGCTCTTCCTTCGGGGGCAGCAACCTGGATACCTACGGGGCAAGAGTCGCTCTCGACTACAGGAAGAAGACGGCCGTGGGTCCTCTGGACATCCAGCAGAGTTTCGACGTCTACACGCAAGACCGCGGGGCCCTGCAGGGTACGGCCTTGGTCCTGGATGAATCCCATGTTTACAATCCAGGTACTCCGATCATCCTCGCCGGACTCGCTGTCGATCACGCTTCAGTCGTGGTCACCGACGACACCGGCTTGATCATCTATCAGTTGGGAAGCGATTACACACTGCTTCGAATCGGAAGTCGGACGCGGATCGACATTCCCGTAACGAGTCTGATTTCCCCCGGACAAACCATCTTGGTGGATTACAGTTTCCAACCCACTCCGGAACAGAAGGTTCGCTTCCAGACCGTCAGCACCGTGATCAGCCTGGGAATCATGGATCGGGCGGAACTGTCCGTGGGACGGGATGGCGTGGACCAGACGCTGCTTTCCGGATTCGACGACGGAACCCTGGAGCAATCCACCCGTTCCTTTGCGAGCGTGCGCGCCTTTCCGGTCCAGTCCTTGACCCTGGGAGGGGAATACGAACAGTTCAAATCCAATATCGCTCCCTTTCGGCGGCGCCGGGTCTATGCCAGCTATCAGGAGGATCTCCTCGATTCCGTGGTCTTCCAGGCGGCAGCCACGGCATATCGGAGTATCTTCGAGAACTTCGAGGGGGCGGAGACGGGTCGTAGTGCTTCGGCCGGCCTCTCCGCGGCGATCGCCCGCAGTGCGGTCGCCGATTTGCGAGCGGAAGCCCATCGAGTCCGTTACCGAACGGATCGTGGATCCGGTTACCTGTTGGAGGCCGATCTTCGCAAGAACTTCCGGCGTACGGTTTTGAGCTTCCAGGCTCGCTATACCAATGAAAGCTTCCTCGTCGCGGACGACCAGCGCATTCTGATCCTACAATTCATCGTGACCAGGAACTTCTGATGAACGCCCGCTCCCTCCTTCTCGCGATCCTCTTCCTCTGTGGGGCATGTGCCGCCGGGCCCGCCACCTTCGGACGATCGCCGACGGAGCCAGTGACCTGGCCTCCGGGGTCGTCCCAGCCGCGGGTCAGCGTCCTCTTCACCTATCGGGACAGCGGGGACGTCGAACGTCGGCGTGGCTTCTGGTCCGGACTCGGCAATCTCCTCATCGGGGAGGACTACGAGCGCTTGGGGTCACCCTACGGAGTGGCCTGGTTGCCCGGGGGAGAGGAGGGAACCCTGGTCATTGCGGACACCTCTCTCCGTGCCCTCCACTACCTGTCCCTCGACAGTGGAGAGCATTCCATCGTCTGGGCCAGTGACGAGGGCCCCTTTGGCGTTCCGGTCGGGGTCGCGGTCTCCCCGAGGGGAGAAGTATTCGTCAGTGATTCCGCCGCGGGGAGGATCCACGTCTTCGACCGCACGGGAAAGCCTCTCCGGTCCTTGGGGAGTCGCGAGTCATTGGGTCGCCCCACGGGCTTGGCCTGGGACGAGCTTGGGCAGCGGTTGTTGGTCACCGATACCACCGGGGGGAGAGTCCTCGCGCTGGACGGGGAGGGCGTGATCCTCGATCGAGTTGGAAAGACTGGTGATGCATTGGGCGAATTCAACCACCCAACGAACCTGGCGGTCGCCAAGGACGGCCGGGTGTTCGTAACC
>CAYVRL010000207.1:0-4778 GCA_964454065.1 uncultured Planctomycetales bacterium
CTTGGATCGCTACGGTCTCCTGGCCTGGGGAGGCGTGGACTGGAAGTTGGACTCCGGCCACGCGATCCGTCTGGGCGCGGGGTGGCGAAGCCTGTCCTTGAACGGTGGCGAACCGCTGCTCGGGGTCACCGCCTTTGCGGCCTGGTCCATGTCCTTCTAAGCTCCCGTTTCGCGGTCGTCGCCGCATCCAGGAATCGTGCGCGGCCTCCTCTTCGGCCTTCCCTTCTTCGTCGTGCTCGTGCTCGACGCCTGCGCCGCCGTTCCCGGCCTGGAGCGGATTCGGGTATCCGAGGACGGTCGTGCCTTCGAATCGGCGGAATCCGGCAAGCCCTTTCGGCCCTGGGGCCTCAACTACGATCACGATCGGAGTGGGCGCCTGCTGGAGGACTACTGGGGGGCGGAGTGGTCGACCGTGGTCGAGGACTTTCGGGAGATGCGGCGCTTGGGCGCCAACGTGGTCCGGATCCATCTTCAGGTGGGGCGTTTCCTGCTCTCCCCCGAACGTCCCGATCCCACCGCCCTGGCCCGTCTACGGCGCTTGCTGGCCCTCGCCGGGGAGAACGGATTGCATCTCGATCTGACGGGCCTGGGTTGTTATCGGGCGGAGGAGGTACCCGGTTGGTACGAGACCCTGGACGAGGAAGGACGGTGGCGGGCCCAGGCGCGTTTCTGGCGCGCGGTAGCCGCCGTCGGCGCCGGGAACCCGACCGTGTTCTGCTACGACTTGATGAACGAGCCGATCCTTCCAGGGGTGGGGGAGAGGGCCTCGGATTGGCTGGCTGGCGAACTGGCGGGCAAGCATTTCGTGCAGCGCCTGGCCCTGGATCTCCACGGGCGGAGCCGTCGGGACGTGGCGCGGGCTTGGATCCACCGGATGTGCGCCGCGATCCGGGCCGAGGACGCCGACGCCCTGATCACGGTGGGGCTGATTCCCTGGGCGCTGGTCTTCCCGGATTCGCCCCTGCTCTTCGCGGATCCGGAAGTCGGGGCGGACTTGGATTTCGTGAGCGTCCATCTCTATCCCCGGGTGGGTGAGGTGGCGGAGGCGCTGCGGGCGTTGCGGCGCAATCGGGTCGGGAAGCCGCTCTTGCTGGAAGAGACCTTCCCGCTCCATTGCAGTCTGGACGAACTCCGGACCTTCCTGGGGGCCGCCCGTCCCGTGATCGCCGGTACCCTGATGTTCTACTGGGGCGAGACCCCGGAGGAGTTGGAGGGGCGGGCCGAAGATCCTCGGGCCGTGCTCACCCGGGCGAGTCTGCGGTTCTTCCAGGAGCGGGCGGGGGAGGCGCCAGGGGCTCCGCCCGGAGATCGCAAGGAGAGGTTTCCGGTTCGGTGAGGGAGAGGGAACCTTCGAGCCAGGGGCGATGGAGTTCGGGGCCGAGGATCAGGGGCATGCGGGAATGGATGGGGGAGACCACGGCCCCCGCTACCCGGGTCAAGATCGTGCAGGTCGAGAGGGTGGCTCCGCGGGGATCGCGCCAGCGTTCCCACAGACCCGCGAAGACGAGGAGACCGCCCGTGGCGGAGCGGAACAGCCAAGGGCGGCGGGGGCGGGTACCGCGGTCTTCCCATTCGTAGAAGGCATTCGCGGGGATCAGGCAACGACGGTGGCGGTAGGCTTCCCGAAACGCGGCTCTCTCCGCCACGGTTTCGATCCGGGCGTTGAAGAGACGCTTGCCGACCGAGGGGTCCTTGGCCCAGGAAGGCACCAGGCCCCAGCGGAGCAGACCCAATCGGCGGCGTTTCGGGTCCGCGCACAGCGCCACCACCTCCTGTCCGGGGAAACGATCGCCGGGAGGAAAGGCCTCGGGAACCAGATCCTCCTCGGGGCGAAGGGCGAAGAGGCGCCGCAGCTCCTCCCGCGGTGCCTGGAGTCGAAAGCGCCCACACATCCCGCTCACCCTAACCGCTTCGCCCTCCGGGGAGGGCCGCTCTCCCGGGGATCGGGATCGAGGAGAACTGCTAGGCTGCGGCGAATGGCGGCCCTGCGTCCCTCCGATCGGCTGGTACTGGTCTTCACGGTGCTCTATCTCGGGGTCGCGGCGCCGGTCGCCCTCTCCCGCCACGATGCCGAGTTCTTGCTCTACATCGCCGCCTTGGTGGTGATCCTGGTCGGAGTCCTCTCCTTCCATCTGCGGGTGGGCCTCCACCCGGCGAGCCTCTGGGGGATGAGTCTATGGGGCCTGGCCCACCTCTGCGGTGGCCTCTGGCGGATCGGGGAACCCGTCGGCGTGCTCTACGGCCTGTGGTTGATTCCGGAACGCTTGCGCTTCGACCAGGTGGTCCATGCCTACGGTTTCGGGATGGCTTCCTGGCTGTGCTGGCAAGGCTTGCGCGTCCTCCTGCGCGATCCTCGTCCTCGTTTCGGGCCCCTCCTCCTCTGCGCGGCGGCGGGGATGGGTTTTGGAGCCTTGAACGAAGTTCTGGAGTTCGCGGCCACCGAGACCTTGCCCGAGACCAACGTCGGGGGTTACGTCAACACCGGCTGGGACCTGGTCGCGAACCTGGTGGGCGCGGTGCTGGCGGTGATCCTCATCCGTTTCCTCGCTGGAAGAGGCGGTTCCCCTGATGGATCAGGTATCCGATGACCCAGAGTAGGGAACTCGTGACGTGGATCGCGACCCAGGTTCGACGCAGGCCTTCCTGCTCGGCGGTCTGGATCAGGTAGCCCGAGATCACCATCGGCGCGAAGAGGAGCAGGAGAGCGGTCCCGCTGCGCCGACTCGCGACCTTCCTCTTCCGCCAGCGGCGCCAGACGTGGCCCTTCCACGACACGCCCACCGCGAGGATCAGCGAGGGCGCGAACCACAGGTGGGCATGATGGAAGAAGGGTTCCCAGGGATGGTTGACGATCGCGAACTCGTCGCTCGGTTCGACGAACCAGAGCATCCAGGCCCAGACCACCCCCGTGCCCGCGACCAGGAGGTTCGCGAGGTGGTGGAACCACGCTTCGCCACGGTTCATGGCAAGTGGGCCTGCGACGCGGCGGGTGCGGGCTCGGGTGCGGGCTCGGGCTCGGGCGATGGGGGCGGGGCGGGGGCGAGCAGGACCGCGCGCAGGGCCAGCACCCGGCGCACCGCGGCCGTGGTCGCCCGGGAACTCAGAGTCGCTCCGGTCACACCCCGCAGGCCCCGCTGGAGCTGCAATTCCCGATCCAGGGCCTTGCCCTCGAACTGGCGATAGAAAGCCCCCTTCGGCAGGTATTCCAGGGGTTCGCCGAAGGCCACCACTTCGACGCGGCGCAAACGTCCGTCGTTCCCCACCACCACCATCAGGCTCTCCCGTTGGCTCCGCACCCGGTGGCTATCGAACCAGGCGCTGCCGAGGGTCTTGCCCTTCCGGGTGGCGATCCACACCCGCCGCTTCCCGGGCCGCAGATCCTCGCCCGCGAGTTCGCTGGCACGGGCCAGTTGCCTCCGGTCCGGCCGGAGGATTCGTTCTTCCAGATGGGCATGGGGGAAGGCGAGGTCCAGGGCTTCGCGGCGACTCAGGAAGACCTTGCCCTCGCCTCCCGTCGCCGGGGCGGTCGGGAGAGCACAGAACCACAGGGGAAGGAGGCACAACATGATTCAGAAGGCGAAGCCCGCGCCGAGCGCGAAACGGTCGAAGTTCGTCCCGGCGGGGAAGAGTCGTTCCCAGTTGGCCTTGAAGACGATTTGCGGCAAGGGTTGCCAGGCGAGTCCGAGCATCGCTCCCTCCACCGGACTGTTGCCCGAGTCGCCGGCGGCGAGATCGGTGCGTTCGTAACGGAGGAATGGAGTGAGGGAGCGCCCATGGAGATCGCCGGCGAGCAGATCCCAACCCGCCTCGGCGTACCAGCCCGCGAGCCGACCCGAGGCGGCGGGGGTGGGCAGCAACGGGGCGTGGTTCACGCGTGCCCCCGCCCAGACGCCGCGCAGGCGCAGGGGACCCTGGTCCGCCTGGAGGTGCAGATCCCAGATCGTGGTTCGGAAGTTCCGGGCCAGTCCCTGGGCCGCGTTTCCACGGGTGAAGGAAGCGCCCACCAGCAGACCGGGACTTCCCTCCCAGTCCAGCCGTCCACTGAAGGTGGGATCCTCGGCGGTGGATCCTCCTCCGCCCTGGCGGCCGCCACGCAGACCACTGCGAGCCAGATCCATGCCCGATGCCTTCATTCCGTCCACCAGATCGGCCTCCCAATGGAAACCACCCGCGCGCCCCGAGACCCCGATTCCGTTCTGATGCCAGGTGCTGGGGAGGATCGAGCGCTCGGTCTGGGGCCGGTCCACGCTCCAGAAGGTCGTGGGCTCGTGGTTGCGGTTGATCAACCCCACGGGCATCAGCAGGTTGCCGACCTGGAAGCGGAAGGCCGCGCTCGGTTGGTAATCCAGGACCGCGAACTCCACTTCCACCTGATCGTCGTGTTCGAACTCGATCTCGGAGTGGAAGCTCCAGTCCTCGTCGAAGCGATAGCCGAAGTAGAGCACCACGCGGTGGAGATCGGTGCTCTCCTGCCCGCCTTGTACGCGGTGGTACTTCACTTCTCCGTAGCCGCCCAGCGAGATCGGATTCTCGCTGCTCGCGTTTCGATCCTCCCGGAGTTCCTCCAGCTCGGTCTCGAGGCGTTCCAGGCGCTCGGCAACCGTGGGCTCCTGGGGGGAGGAGTGCGCGGCCTCCCGTGGGGGCGGATCCAGGAGCCGCAAGCGCGGGCGCAAGCCGGAACTCGCCCTCCAACGCGGTCCGCCCGGGTGGTCTTCCACGACCAGGACTTCCACCCCAGGATGGTTCTCGGCCCAATCCAAGGCGGCATCCGGCCCCAG
>CAYVRL010000208.1:0-4772 GCA_964454065.1 uncultured Planctomycetales bacterium
CTGCGGCGTTCGCGCGCCTGAAGCTGGAACAGCTCCCCCATCTGCGGGCCGCGCAACCGGGACGTCCGCTGCCCGAGTTCCAGGCCACGGACCTCGCGGGGAGACCGCACCGGGCCGCGGACGCGCGCGGCAAGGTGCTCCTGCTTTTCTTCTGGGGTACGTGGAGTGGTGCCTCGCTGGCCGAACTGCCCGGACTCACCGAACTCTGGAAAGCCGATCGAGATCGGGGCCTCGTGATTCTCGGGGTGTCCCTGGACAAGGAACGAAGCGCCGCCGAGGTCGAGGCCGAGCGCAAGCGAGGAAGGCTGCACCCCCGCCCCGCCTTCGATGCCGAGACCTTGCGAGCCTTTCTCCACGCCCAGGGGGTGGATTGGCCGCAAATCTACGAGGGGAAGGGCTTCCAAAGCAGTCTGGCGCGGCTCTACGCGATCTCCTCGGTGCCGGGCAATCTGCTGGTGGATCGACAGGGCGTGATTCGCGGCCGCGACCTGCACGACGAGGAACTTCGCGCCGCGATCGAAGAGCTGCTCGCGGAGACGGACGCTCCCTCGGATCAGTAGGCCCGTAGGCGAGCCAGGGTCCTCTCGCGACCCAGGAGGGCCAGGATCGCATCCACCGGGGGGCCTCCCAGGGTGCCGGTGAGGGCCGCCCGGGCCGGTTTCAGGAGTTTGCCGAGCCCCACGCCCCGTTCCGCGGCGAAGGCGCGCACCCAGGTCCCGAAATCGGCCGGGGGCCAGTCCTCGGAAGCCTCCAGGGCCGACGCGAAAGCGTGCAGGAGTTCCGAGGCGGCGGGAGGGGTGAGAGCCTTTGCCGCCTTGGCATCGGGTTCCGGGGCGGGATCGCCGAGAAAGGCGGCCTGGGTGGCGAAGTCTGCGTAGAGCGTGCAGCGCTCCCGGAAGGATTCCACCAGCAAGGCGTACCACTCGGGATCGGGATCGGAGGCGACGAGTCCCGCATCCTCCAACCAGGGGCGGACGTGGGCCTGGAGTACGGCGGGGGGCTCTTCCCGCAGCAGCTCGCCGCATAGCCAGTGCAGGCGATCCAGGTCGAAGACCGCGCCCGAGCGGCTGACTCGCGACAGATCGAAGGCGGCAACGAATTCCTCGGGCGTGAAACGGTCGGTGTGATCGTCGATCGCGAAACCGAGCAGGCCGAGGAAGTGGAAGATCGCGGCCGCGGGATAACCCTTGGCGCGGTAATCCTCCAGCGCGGTATCGCCGACCCGCTTGCTCAGCTTGCGGCCGTCGGCCCCGAGGATCAGGGGAACGTGGGCATAGCGAGGCGCGGACAAGCCGAGTCGTCGAGCGACCAGGATCTGCTTCGGGGTGTTGACCAGGTGTTCCTCCCCGCGGATCACGTGACTGATCTCCATCGCCGCGTCGTCCAGGGCGCAGACGAAGTTGTAGGTGGGCATGCCGTTGCTGCGCACTGCCACCCAGTCCTCCAACTCCGCGGCCCGGAAGCGGACGCTGCCGCGGATCAGATCCTCGATCTCGACGTCCTCGTCCTCCGGCATCGCGAAACGGAGCACGCTCGACTCGCCGGCCGCGGCGCGGCGCTCGGCTTCCTCCGGAGGCATGGCCCGGCAGCAGCGGTCGTAACCGATCGGCTGCTTCGCCGCCCGCTGCTCTTCCTTCCGCGCCGCCACTCGCTCCGGAGGACAGAAGCAACGGTAGAGCCAGCCCTCCTCGAGCCCCCTTGCGGCGGCCTCCCGGTAACCCGCGAGGCGCTCGGACTGCAAGTAGGGGCCGAAGCCGCCGCCGCATTCCGGACCCTCGTCCCAGTCCAGGCCCAACCAACGCAAACTGTCCAGGATGGAGCGGTAGGACTCCTCGCTGTTGCGACCGAGGTCCGTGTCCTCCACCCGCAGTACGAGGACGCCCCCGTGGTGGCGGGCGAAGGCCCAGTTGAAGAGCGCGGTCCGCGCCCCACCCAGGTGCAGACGACCGGTGGGCGAAGGCGCGAAACGAACACGAACGGGGCGGTCGGCACTCATGGGGGGTGGATTCTAGGCCCACCCCCCCGGAAGCCGACTCCGCACCGGCTCGAGCTTCAGGGAAGGATGCGCAGAGAGACCTTGTTGGTCAACTGGGCGCCCGAGGAGTCGCCGACCACCCCCTGGAGGTGCAGGGAACGTCCCACGATGGAGGCCGAACCCGGAACCGTCTGCGGAACGCTCAAGCCGCCGGGGGGGACGGGGTAATTCGGGCTCCGCCAAACCGCGGTGTTGAGATCCAGTTCGGTGGTGCCCCAGGCCGAGGGGGAGGATCCCAGGGCGCGGCAGGCCGTGAAACCCGCCACTTGCCAGGGGGCGGGAACCTCCAGACGGAGACTCGAACCGACCCGCGGCGTACCGAGGACGTGGAAGAACTGCTCGTAGGGGTCCGCGAGAACGATCGAACCGCCGTTTCCGAAGGTGTTGGCATGGACGGCCTTGGAACCGGCCACCGCCACGTCGCCATCGCTGTCCAAATCGATGCCGAAGACCGAACCGGGCAGATCCACCGACAGGGTGCGCACCCCCGCGGAATCGTAGGCGAGCAATTCGGGGGTGGCGTTCAGGGAATCCCCCCAGGAGCCGAAGGCCACGGAGTCCCCCGCGTCGTCGATCGCGGCCCCGCTGGCCACCAACTGGAAGGTGGTTCCCGGAGCGCTCAGGCGGTCGGTCCAAAGGTCCTGGCCCGCGTTCACATCGTAGAGACCGGTATCCAGGGTGTCGTAGTTCGGGGAGTAGGTCTGGACGATGTAGGCGAGCCGTCCCCCATCACCGTCCAGGGCCAAACGGGCCACGTAAGTCGAACCGGAGAAGTTGCGCTGGGCGATCTGATTCCAGATGCCCGGAGAACTCTCTTCCCAAACCGAGAAGGAACCGAAGTTGCCGTAGGCGAAACGTTTCCCGTTTCCAGAGAGGGAGTGGGAATCGAAGGAGGCCCCGATGGTGTACGTGAACTCCACCACCGCGGCGTGGGTGTCGTAGATCACCGCATCGGCACCGATACTGAAGTAAGCCCGGTTGCCGTCGTCACTCAGGATCGTCTGACGGGCGTTGAAACTTCCCCCGGAATTGAAGTCCGCGCTGGCGAGCAGATTCCCGGCCCGGTCGAAAGTCCGCACCAACAGGTTCCCGCTCACCGGATCGGCCTTCCAGGCCAGGATCGTGGAGCCGTCGTCACTGATCGCCACGCCGCCGCCGAAATAGTTCTGGGTGCGGGGGAAGGTATAGCTCCAGTCGGCGGCACCGTTGCCGGTCGTGTCCCAGACCGTGACGATGCCTTCGTAGTCGAAACCGGTCGGGGAAGGATCCCGATCGTAGGCGGTGAAGGCGGCAACGACCGGGGCCCGGTCCGCCGCGGCGACCACCGGATCCTCCGAGCCCAGGGTGGAGGAATCGAAGAGGGCTCGCCCCTCCCCACTCGGATAGAGGGCCACGCCTTCGTTGTTGAGGCCCTTGCCCGCGACCACGGTGGCACCCGAATCCCCGGCCGCGACCGAACGGCAGATCCAGGCGAGGCCGCCATCGTCCACCTTCCAACGCGGAGCGACCACCTGGCGGGCGTTGCCCTGGGCGGGGCGGTATTCCCGCCACCCACTGCTGGAGCGAACCCGGAACACGAGTTCGGCTCCGGAGGGATTCACGCGCATCTCCGAAGCGCGGAACGAAGGACCTTGGGCGGGGACCAGGGAGAGCAGCAGGAGGCAGAGCATGACCTCATGCTAACCCGAAACGGGAATCCGGGCAGCGCGGCCGCGGAAGGGCTTCAGTCCTGCTCCTGGTAGAAGGGCTCGTGATCCTCGTCGAACTCCAACTCGTAGCCCCAGTAGACGTTCTGGCCCTCCCCGGGTTTGAGGCCGAGTCGCCAACGGAACAGCCCGCGCTCCTTCTGGTCGCGGAGATCCTGGACCCCGCGCAGGGGCGCGGGACGGATCCCCCGGGGCGAAACCGAGACCGATTTCGCGCGGCTGACGGGAATCGACTCCTCCACCACCACGTCCACCGGACCCTTGGCGGCAGCACTCAGTTTGAGGCTGGCGCGGAAGGTCCGTTGGATGGAAACCGTGGAACTCAAGAGCCCCGGATCGTCCCGCTCGTCGTCGATCTTCTCCCAGGTGACCGTCAGGTTGGGATCGATTCCCAGTCCCAGAACCGTGCTGTCCCCGGGGCGGAGCAGGGGGAAGAGTTCCTCGCCCAGGTAATCCGGACCGAGGAAGATCTTGGCGGAGCCGGGCAACAAGGGGGCATCCCCACTCAAGGTGACCTGGGCGCGCAAGTAGGCCTTGTCGGAGCGGGTCGGCACCACGTAGCGCTCCGGGTTCACCGCGAGCGGGACCTGGCGGATCCGGAAACGCCGTAAACTACCGTCATTGGGCACGGTCTTCCGCTCGGGCAACTGGAACTGAGCGCTGATCCCCAGATCGTGGACCTCCACTTCCGGGACCGAGGCGGCCGCATCCAGGGAACGAGATTCCCGGTCCCGGGAGAGGGCGTTCTCGAGGACCGGAGCGGTCGCGGGACGGGGGCGCACGCCTCCGGGAGCCTCCAGGGCGAAGATGCGCAGCGGCACCGTGGGAGGATCGAGGCCCACGCTCGGAGTGGAAGTGGAGAGGAGGATCTCCGCATCTTTCCACTCCTCACCGGTCCGCTGCCGCAGTTCGGCGACGAACCCCACGTCCACCCCG
This sequence comes from uncultured Planctomycetales bacterium, assembly GCA_964454065.1. Taxonomy (GTDB): domain Bacteria; phylum Planctomycetota; class UBA1135; order UBA1135; family UBA1135; genus CAYVRL01. Next base: position 4,678 of record CAYVRL010000208.1, read on the forward strand.
GTCAGATCGGGAGAGACCCGCACGTCATAGGCCGGTTTCCAGGAGGCCCCGGAAACCAGATAACTGGCCCGCAGTCGGACTTCACCGGGGCGGTC
>CAYVRL010000209.1:0-4770 GCA_964454065.1 uncultured Planctomycetales bacterium
GGCCCACGACGAGGAAACGACTCTGCAATCCCGAAACCGGGGCGAGCGCCGCGGAGGAGCGGATTCCCACTTCGGCGGTCCAACCGGAGGAGCCGACCGGATAGCTCTGCAGGTACATGTCCCGGTTCGAGGTGCCCGCGGCCTCGGGTTTCAGGACTTCATAGAGTCGACCGCTGGGATCGTAGAGCCGCAGTCGGGTACCCCTGCGTTCCCGACCGGGGCCGAAGCTGGCGCTGCGCAAGGCGGTGAGGGTCCAAATATCGGTACGCACTCGGGCCAGTAAATGACCGATTCGGTGTCGATCATGGATGTCCAGGAGTGGCGTGGCGATGGCCAAGGTGATCCCGGCGTCCGTCGGATCCGCGATGATCCCACTGACCGCGGAGGTCTCCAGCCCCACCGCCCAATGGGCGAGGTCGTGGTCGGCCGCGGTGGGCGTGGAGTCCCGAACGGTGGTCACCACCCGGCCCTCGGCATCCACCAAGAGAAGGTCCACGAAGGCCGGCTCCAGAGGCAGCTTGTTCAGTCGGAGGTGACGGCGCAACTCGCCGCGCAAGCGTTCGCGGTCGGCGGCGGCGAGGCGATCGGATCGAAGCGCCGCCACGTGGTCACGAATGTAACCGTCGGAGGCGAAGTCCTCGCTACGGCGGGTCAACGTGTCGAGGCGTGCCCCCAGATCGTTGGCATAGGCCTGGCACTGGAATTCCAGACGGCGCAGGATCTCGGTCTCCAGGGCCCCGCGAGCCGATTTCGAGATCAGGTATCCGCCGACCCCGAAAGCGAGCGTACACAGTCCCACGAAGCCAAGGGCCAGCTTGTACTTGACGGACAGGAAGTGAAGGGGGTCGCGCACGGGACCGTCCGCATTATTCCATGCCGCCGCTGGCAGAATGGGAGCCATGCCGATCCGCGCACTGATCCTCGCCTGCGCCCTTTTCGCGCCTGCGCCGGGACAATCACCGACCGCTCCCGACGGACCGGGTGCCGCCCCGCCCTTGGAATTGCGGATTCTCCCCGCGGACTCGGAAGCGGTCCTCGACGGCCAGGGCCCGCCCTCGGTGATTGGAGCCCGCATCGCCACGCTGGCCCAAGCCCTGGCTGCCGCGGGGCTCCCCACCGCCGGACCTCCCTCCGCCCTCTACCTGGACGCTCCCGGCAGCCGCCCCGACCCCGAACTCCGTTTCCAGGTCCGCTTCCCGCTCTCGGTGGGGGCGGGCGAGGGGGATCCCGCCACCCCCTCCGCCGGCGGGGACGAACGCGCGGACACCCTCGGGTTTCGGATCGAAGAACAGCCCGCCCGTCGCGTCGCGGCGATCCGTCATGAAGGCCCCTACTCGGAATTGGCCGCCCTCTGGGCGGATTTCGCTCGCACGCTCGCGTCGCGAGGGCTACGAGCCATCGGCCCCCCGCGGGAGATCTACCTGCGACCTCCCGGCGACTCGGGAAGGGCACCGCTCACCGAACTGCAATGGGTCCTGGCCACGCCCACGCCTCCGGCCGACCCCGCCGAGCGCTTCGCCTTCGGCATCTACAGTGGGGCGGGCGCCTCTCCCACCGGAATCGAGGCGGCTTCGATCTGTCTGGAGCGAGCCGGTTTGCACTGTCTGCCCCTCGGGGCCGCCGATCTGAACGACGGCAGTTTTCGCCACCTGGTTCGAGCGGTGTACTTCCCGGGCGGTTGGGCAGCCGATTACGTGCGGGACATCGACGCGGACGGGGCTCGGGAACTGCAAGACTTCGTGGAGAACGGTGGGGGCTATCTGGGGATCTGCGCGGGCAGCTACTACGCGGCGCGGCGGATCCGCTGGGAAGGGGTGTCCTACCCCTATGACCTGGATCTCTTTCCCGGCGTACCGCGCGGTCCCCTGCAAGAACTGGCCCCGTGGCCGCACTGGACCGAGGCCCGGTTGGAATTGAACCCCGATCATCCGATCACCCGGGGCCTGGTTCCCGAGCGTTCGGTCCTCTACTACGGCGGCCCCGCTCTGGATCCCCGGCCCGACTCGGGGGCGGTGGTCCTGGCGCGTTTCGCGAAGAATGACGCTCCCGCGGTCGTGGCGCTGGAACGAGGACGGGGCCGAGTCTTCCTGAGCGCGGCTCACCTGGAGTACGATTTCGGTCCGAGGGGCGCGGGCGCGGTCCACCCCCATGGGGTGAGCGGAATCAGCGACCCGGAAAGCGATCAAGACTTCCTGCTCGCGGGCGCTCGGTGGCTGCTCCACCGTACCGCTCCCCTACGGGTACCCGCTTACAGCGGCTACGCGGAACCGGATCCCCAGAGCATGGAACGGAACCTGGATGGAAGCGTGCCGGAATGGTCGGAACGCTTGAGCTGGTACGGGCGTTTTCCATCGCCCGGAAAGCTGTCGGTGGTGGTGCGTTTGCTGCCCGACGCGCCGCCCTGCGCCTTGCGCCTGGAACTGTCGCCGCGGCCGGAGGGAAGAAGTTCCTTCGCGAACGCGAGCGGGGCTGCGGGCGCGACCGAACTCCGGTTCCCTGAACTCAGTATCCCCTCTCCCGGTTACTACCGCCTGAGTCTGAGCCCTCGCGACCTCCAGACGGGCCGCCGCCCGGGCGTGCGCGCCTTGCTCCTCTCCGGTCCTGCGGCCCGGGACGCCCATTTCTCGACCGTGGAGCGGCGCAACGCGCCTTCGGTCCATCTCCACTACCCCGTACCCGAAGCGGCCCGCGGCGAAGTGGAGTGGTTCTACTGCGAACTGACGCCGCGCAGCGACCCGCTCTGGACCTACTACGAGGCCTGTGGGTGGCACCGCGGCTATTTCGGAATGCAAGTCAACGGTCCCGACGAACGGAGGATCATCTTTTCGGTCTGGGACGCCGGAAACGAGAAGCGTTCCCGGGACAAGGTAGCGGTGGCCGACCGGGTGCGCCTGCTCGCCAAGGGCGAGGGAGTACACGCAGGCGGTTTCGGAAACGAGGGAACCGGCGGCCACAGCCATCTGGTCTACGACTGGAAACGGGGAAGCACCTATCGCTTCCTGCTCCACGCCGAGGTCCACGACGGGAAAACCGTCTACAGTGGTTGGTTCTACTTTCCCGAACGGCGGGCGTGGGGCTTGATCGCCAGCTTCGAGGCCCCGCGCGATGGTCGGCTTCCTCACGGTCTCTATTCCTTCAACGAGGACTTCGGGGGAGCCAATGGTCAGGAACGACGGATCTGCGAGTTCCACGACCCTTGGGTACGGACCCGCGATGGCGAGTGGTACCCGCTCGAAGAGGCGCGTTTCACTTTCGACGACCACGGGCGGGCGCAGCGCCTCGACCGCAGCGCGGGCGTGATCGGTGACCGCTTCTATCTCGCCAACGGCGGTTTCGTGGACGACCCGAACCCCACCGCGGTGAGTGCAGCCAACGCGGTCCTGCACCGTTCCGGAAAGGCCGACGGGCATCCCTCGGACGCGGAATTGCCGCGCCGGTGACTGGACGCCTCCTGCTGTTCGGGGCCAAACCACGGAAGCTGGCCCAGAATGGTGGAGGTGCCATGCCCCGGTTCGTGTAACCCTCCTGGCCTGGAATCGTCTCCCTGTCATCCCTTTCCCTCGTCCGACCCGTGGGGCAGCTGGTCCAGGGGGGGGGAAGGAAACGAAAGGGGCATGATCGAATTCGAGGAGCGAGGGGTCGATACCCCACTGGGGCCGCCCAGAGGACCTCCACCGAACTGGGCCAGATTCCGGGTTAGGAGGAAAAGGCCCAGTACCCGATCACCGGCACCAGGATCCCGATCGACGTCAGCCACCACCCCCGGCCCAGTAGACCTTGCCGACCGCCGAGGATGAAGAGGCCGCTGAGGGCGAGGAAGGCCAGGGACACGGCGAAGAGGTCCGCGACCCAGCTCCACCACCCCTTCGCATGATTGAGGTGCAGGAAATTGGCCGGAAAGAGCAGGGGCCGCTCCGCCACCCTTTCCTGAAGGAGGAGGCCGCTCGGCAGATCCAAGGTATAGGAGATCCCATCTCCCAGGATCTGCAAGGTGCGCGGGTCACGGCGGAACAGGGAAGGATCGTCCAAGGCCTGGCCCGCCTCGCGGAGCAGTTCCTGGACTCGCTCCGCGTCGAAGAGGGTACTCTCCGGCCGCGGCGTGACCTGGAACCGGGCACGACTGACCACGTAGTTGGGGTTCCAGGAGTCCACGTGATCCACGGCGACCCCGGAAACCGCATAGAGCACCGTCATTCCAGCGCAGAGGTAGCCCACGTCCCGGTGCAGGGCGCGAAGCCAGCGGCGCAGGAGGATCCCGCGTCGTGCCACGACGGACTCAGCCCTCGATTCGGGCGCCCAACCCGTGCAGGCGCCAGACGGTCTTGGGACCGTCCTCGCCGGTGGTCTCGATGCGCTCCACCGTGCCCTCGACGGTGGCTCGATGCCCCTTCGCGGTCAAGGGAAAGACGATCTCGCCGTCCTTCACCTTGACCCGAATGGACTGGCCGGGCCGATCCCCGGCGAGTTCGAGCCAACAACCCCGCATCTCGCAAACCCCGACCACCGTACCCTGGATCTGGACCTTCTTCCCCTCGTATTCGGCGGGGGAAGCGAGCAGGAGGCCCAGGGGCAGGGGGTGGTCGAGGCTCAGACCGGCGCCCAGCACCGTTGCCGAGCCGCTCGCGTTCTCCGCGGAGGACGGGGCCGCTTGGGGGGATGCCCCCGCCTCCGCCCCCCGCCCACAGGCGAGGGGAAGCAAAAGAATGGGGAGGAAGAGCATGCGTTGGGGGAGCCGCATCCGTTTCCATAAACCTTGGTCCCCGATCCGAC
>CAYVRL010000210.1:0-4763 GCA_964454065.1 uncultured Planctomycetales bacterium
CCTTCGACATCATGACTGACGAAACGAGCGCCATCACCTTCCAGGACAACACTACGAAATTTCCTGTTGTCAAAGGGAGCGAACAGGAAGTCGCAATCGACATCCGCAAGCTCCGCGCCCAGACCGGGATGATCACCTACGATCCTGGTTTCGCGAACACCGGCGCCTGCCAGAGTTCGATCACCTTCATCGATGGCGAAAAGGGGATCCTCCGCTATCGCGGCTACCCGATCGAACAACTCGCAGAGCAGAGCACCTTCCTCGAGGTGGCCTGGTTGCTGATCGAGGGGGAACTGCCCACTCCACGGGAGTTGGAGGACTTCGAGTCCACCATCACCCACCACACCATGCTCCACGAGAACTTCCGGCGTTTCTTCTCGGCGCTGCCGAAGGACGCTCACCCGATGCCGGTCACCGCGGCCACGGTCGGCGCCCTCTCGACCTTCTATCAAGGGAAGGAAACCGAAGAGAGCATCCGGGAAGCGACGGTCCGCCTGATCGCGAAGTTCCCCACGATCGCCTCGTGGGCCTTCAAGTACTCGATCGGGCAGCCCTTCATGTTCCCGAAGAACGATCTCGACTACGCGAGCAACTTCCTCCACATGATGTTCGGGACTCCCTGCGAGGCCATCGAAGTCGATCCCGTGGTCGCGAAGACCCTGGATCTACTCCTGATCCTCCACGCGGACCACGAACAGAACTGCTCGACCAGCACCGTGCGCATGGTGGGATCCTCGCAGGCCAACCTCTACGCCAGCATCTCCGCCGGGATCAGTGCGCTGTGGGGTCGACTCCACGGCGGCGCCAACCAGAAGGTCATCGAGATGCTCGACGCGATCTCCGAACGCGGCGAAACCGCGGCGGATTTCGTGGCCCGGGCCAAGGATCGGGACAATCCCGCCCGTCTGATGGGTTTCGGCCACCGGGTCTACAAGAACTACGACCCGCGGGCCAAGGTCCTGAAGAAGGCCTGCATGGAGGTCATGGAACGGCTCGGGGTTTCGAATCGTCAACTCGAAATCGCCCTGGAACTGGAGGAAATCGCCCTGCGCGACGAGTTCTTCATCGAGCGCAAGCTCTTCCCCAACGTGGATTTCTACAGCGGGGTCATCTACAAGGCCATCGGCATCCCGGTGAACATGTTCACGGTGATGTTCGCGATGGGCCGGATGCCCGGTTGGATCGCCCAGTGGCTGGAAATGCGCCGTGACCCCGGTTTCCGGATCGGTCGTCCCCGCCAGGTCTACATCGGACCCACCGCGCGCGACTACGTGCCGGTCGACCAGCGCTGATCCCGACCGATCACGCCGCTTCCGGTGCCGCAGCGGGATCGCTTTCAGGGGGGTAGACTTGTACTACCCCCCTGATTCCTTCGTCCCCAACCCCTCACGGCACCCATGCTCGGAACGACCCTGCTGTACGCGCTCCTCTTCGCCTTCCCCCAAGGCGCCTCTCCCTACCCCCATCACCACTTCGTGGACCAGCCCGGCCACCTGGAATTGACCGGCCGGATGACGGTCCGTCCGATCCAGGACGGTCCCCACTACGCGGTCGCGGTGGCTCGTCTGGAGTCCATGCTCATCCGGAGCGTGCCCGCGACCGACGAGTACATCATTCGGGTTCCGGAAGGCATGACCGAGGACACCCTCGCCGATCGCTTGATGGACACCGGCGACTACCAGTACGTGACCCCGGACTGGCGCTGCTTCCCGCTCGCGGTCCCCAACGATCCCAACTACGGCAACCAGTGGCACCACACCACGATCCACTCGCCGCAGGCCTGGGATCTGATCCACGATGCCAGCGGCCAGATCGCGACCTGGACCGACACCGGCGTGGACCACAGCCACCCCGATCTCGCCGCCTCCTTGATCCCCGGCTACAACGCCCCGGACCGAATGGCGGAAGTCAACGGCGGCGACACCAGTGACATCAACGGCCACGGCACTCACGTCGCGGGCACCATCGGCGCGATCGGCAACAACGGGATCGGCGTCGCCGGGGTCTGCTGGAACGTACAACTGATGCCCGTGCGGGTCAGCAACTTCTCCGATGGCAGCGCCTACTTGAGCGACCTCACCGACGGAGCCCGCTGGGCGGTGGACAACGGCGCGAAGACCATCAGCGCCAGCTACAGCGGGGTCCAGGATCCCTCGATCCAGACCACCGGGGCCTACGTCAAATCGCAGGGCGGTCTCTACTTCTACGCCGCCGACAACTCCAACACCAATCACAGCAGCTTCGACTGGGTCGACGTGACCGTGGTCGGCGCCACCGATCAGAACGACGTCAAGGCGAGCTGGTCCAGCTACGGCAAGGCGATCGACTGCGTCGCACCCGGCGTGGACATCTGGAGCACCAACCGGGGCGGTGGTTACGGCGGCGCTTCGGGCACCAGTTTCTCCACCCCGATGACCAATGGGGTCGCGGCTCTGCTCTGGGCGGCCAATCCCTACCTGAGCGCGCAACAGGTCGAGGACCGGCTCTACGCTTCCTGCGACGATCTCGGCACTCCCGGGGAAGACGACACCTACGGCTGGGGCCGGGTCAACCTCGAGAACGCGGTCCACGCGGCCGTCGAGGGAGGCATGACGCTCAGTGGAGGCCCCTTCACCGCCGGCAGCTCCGCCACGCTCTCGGTGAGCAACGCCCCCGCCAGCGCCAAGGTGTGGTTCACCTACTCCTTGAGCGGAGAAGCGATCTACGACGTGCCGGCCCTCGGTCTCACCATGCTGCTGGATGCCCCGGCCATCGCGGGCACCGCCTTCGCCGACGCGGCGGGGAACGCAAGCATGAGTCGAACCCTCTCCACCAGTACCGCGGGCCTCACCGTCTGGCTCCAAGCCATCGCCAACGGCGACACTTCGAACGTCCTGACGACCACGATCCTCTAGGACCGCCTTCCGCCGTGGGGCGGAAACGAAACGAGTCCGTGACGCCTCGGCGCCACGGACTCTCTGAATTGGACTGGATCCTTGGGGTCGGTTCAGCGGCGGTAACCGCCACCACCCCAACCACCACGGCCGCCACCGCCGCCGCTCCGCTCTTCACGGGGACGGGCTTCATTCACCACCAGGGCGCGACCATCCAGTTCGTGCCCGTTGAGGGCCTCGACCGCGGTGTTGCCAGAGGTGGAATCTTCCATCTCCACGAAGCCGAAGCCCCGCGAACGGCCGGTTTCCCGGTCGGAGATGACCTTCGCGTCACGGACGTCGCCGTAGTTCGCAAAAAGGTTCCGGAGATCGTCGTCGCCGACGGACCAGGGCAGGTTGCCCACGTAGATTCGCATGCTTTCTTACTATCCGAGTTGCTATTCCGTCGCCGACCCTCGGACAGCCTGCCAACGGTGCGGGGAGTAGGTCCCCCACGGCGCGCATTCTATCCGAAATCTCTCTCGCTCGCTCTGGAGGAAGGGAATCTTCGGGAAAAAGCGAGGGAACCGGGCTTCCACAGCGAATCCCGACAAGAAAGGAGACGACCGCGTAGGGGGGCGCAAGCGTCCGAGTTCGGCGGCGAGGCTCTCCTGGTGCGCCTCCCGTTCGGCCAGGGACCTCTGGAGCGCCCCGTGGGTAGCCGCCAGGGTCGCGACCAGGCGGCGGGCCAGATCGCGGCCGAAGCGGCAACGGCGCACGGAGGGAGAGCACAGGGGATCTCGAAGAGTTCCGCCGCGCTTCGACGCAGGGAAGCGACCAGTTCCTCCGCGCGTTCCCGGTGAGGGGTCAGGAGTTCGTTCATTCGGGTCCGAAAGGTCTCGGCGGTGATCCGGGCCCACTCCGCGAGATGCAAGCGACCCGAGGCGAGCCCTTCCAGGAGTCCTCCGAGTTCGGAGTACTCCGCGGCGTAGGCATCCCCCAGGGCTTCCAGATCCTGGCGGGCCCGAAAGAGCCGTTCTTCCAGAGAGGAGGGCGCGGAGTCGGATTCCGCCATGAGTTCGGGAAAGCCCCGGAGAATCGGAGCTGCGGGGGGGCGTCCCCGGGAGGATTCGAACCTCCGGCCTGCGGTTTAGGAAACCGCCGCTCTATCCGACTGAGCTACGGGGACCGGGACGCGCAGGATAGCGCTGCTCCGCGCCGGGCCGAAGGGCGGCGTTCTAGAAGAGACGTTCCACCCCGATGGAGAGCATCCAGTCCCAGGAAGCACTGGGGTTCAGGCCCACGCCCAGCGATTCCTCGAGGAGCCAGTTCCCGATCCCCTCCCGCATTCCGCCGAGCGCGGTGAGCGGATCTCCGTTCAGGAAGGGCACCTCGTGGAAGGCACTGGTATTGCCCTCGATCTGGAACGCGGCCGAGCCGGTGGGCGAAGTCTGCCAGACCACCCCCGCCCCGCCCTGCCAGAAGGGATTCAAATCCACTCCGGCAGCGGGCACGAAGAGGTCCTGGCCGCCCAACGGGAACACCGGCCCCAAATTGAGGTGGAAGTCCAGGGGGCCATCCCGCCAGCTCGCCAGCGCGAGCAGGGAGAGGTCGGTCGTGCCCGCGTGGGTCAAGTCGTGGGCGCGACCCACCGGCAGCTTGACCGCCGGGGAGAGGCTGAAACTGAAGGCATCCTCCTCCCAGAGCCGCCACTTGGCGTCCAGGAACAGGTCGCTGAGGTTGAAGTGGCGCTGGCTGGCGGGGCCGGTGCCGCTGATCACGCCGGCTTCGTAGCGAACCAGGGGCGCTCCCGCGGCGTCGAACAGGGTGAAACGATCGAAGGTCTCGTCCCAACCGGTGATCCGGGTCTTCGCCCCGAGTTCCAGATTCCGCGAGGGGGACCAGGCCAGG
>CAYVRL010000211.1:0-4747 GCA_964454065.1 uncultured Planctomycetales bacterium
GGCATTCCTGTTATGCTAGCTTTCCTGCCCCCATGCCCTTTGCCCGCACTCAGTCCGCTCGATTGCGCGAAGGTTTCGAAGATCGTTTCGAAGCCTTCGTTCGGGAGGATTCCATCGCATCGGGGGATCCCGAACTCCTGGAGCTCGCCCGGAACTACCGCGAGAAGCCCAGCCGGTACCGGGATGCGGTCTCCACCCGCCTGATGGCTCTCTACAAGGAGACCGCCTCGAAGGAAGCCTTCGCCCTCCTCTACGAACTCAACCACGAGGACTTCCTCCGGCTGATCTACCACCACCTGAAGCGTTCCTACTACCCAGTGGATGCTTCGGACGTCCTGCAGGAGGTCTTCTTCAACGTCTACCGTTACCCCTTCAAGTTCAAGCCGGATCGCACTTCTGCCTTCCGGAACTGGACCCACTCCATCATCCGGAACACGGTTCTCAAGCACAGCCGACGAGCGCAAAGGGATCGCGCCATTTCCCTCGGAGCCGAGAGCGAGCAGGATGAGGCGATGCCGCGCGACTTCGCGGACGAGCGGGTGCGTACCCCCTACCAGGACAGTGCCGAGAAGGAAGCGGCCGAGGACCTGGTGGGCGCCTGGAGGTTCTACCTCCACTTCTACCTGGCGGCCTACCGTTGTCTCACCCCCCGTGAGAAGCGGGTTCTCTACTTGGTCGAGGTCGAGGACCTTCCCTACCGCGAGGCCGCCGAAAAGGTCCAGGTTCGGGTCGAGAACCTCAAGATGATGGTCTTCCGTGCGCGCCGCAAGATCTTCACGATCATGAAGCGGAAGTTCCAGGCCGGACAGGATGCCACCGATCGGGATGCGATGCTCGCGCCGGTCCGCTCCACGCGGCTTCGAGCCCGCGCTTCGACCGGGCAGGAGGAATGGAGCTGATGTACGACCGCTCCGAATTCCTCGATTCGCTCCGCCGGGTTCATGGTTCCGATCAGGTCCTGTGTGTCGGCTTCCAACGCGATTTGAGTGCCTTGCTCGACGGTGAGCTTCCCGAGCGCCCCGCCCGCCGGGCTCTCGCCCATCTCGAGAGCTGCACCGGTTGTTCCGAATTCTTCCAGGCGATTCGACTCCAGGCCCTGGCGCATCGCGACTTGACCGTTCCGGGGAGTCTCGCGCGCCGCATGCGTCGTTTGCGTGGCGAGGATCTCTTCGAGGGTCTCACCGACACCGAGATCATCCGTCGAGTGGCGCGGGTTTGCTACGAGCTGGGCAAGGCCTATGTCTTGCTGGCCAACGGCGGCGACTACCTCCTGGAAGTCGCTGAAGAGCCGGTCCAGATCGACACCTTCCAGGAAGGCGAGGCCGCGGAAACCCTCCGCGCCGTCGAGGCCACGGGCGCTTGCCAGGTGGATGCCGAGACCCTCCGTTCCCGCAGCGGCGACTATCTCCAGCATGGTCGGCGTCTTCTCGGCGAAGCCCTGCGGCTGAAGCCCAACTATTCCGAGGCACGTCTCTACAGCGGTTTCGTCCATCAGCTCCTCGAGGATTTCGAGGGTGCCGCCCAGGAATACCGCATGGTCTTCCTGCACAGCGAGCGCCCCGCCAACCGCGCTCACGCCGCGATCCAACTCGGTCAAATCCAGGATCATCTGGGGAACCATGCGGGCGCCTTGCGCGTCTTCCGTTGGGTGGTCGCGAGTGGTTTGCTCCACCGCCGCCCCGAATTCTCCTTCGTTCTGTTCAACATCGCCGTTCAGCATCTTGCGCTCGGCGATCTCGAAGCCGGCGTGGGCATGCTGCGCCGGATCCGACTGGGGCACCCCGAACTCTGGGTCCAGTGTCGCGACTGGCTGCGTCAGTCCCCTCGCCTCCTTGCCTTCCTCTCGACGGACCAGGCCTTCCGTTCCGAGATCGAATCCACAGAACCGGCCTTCTTCGCGGCGTGATGAAACGCACCTCCTTCCTTCGTCTCCTCCTCGTCGCCCTGCCCCTGCTCCTGGCACTGGGTGCTGGGGGCCGACTCTACGCGGACGGGGAGGGCTCTCTCGGTGGTGGCAGCAACGGCGACCTCCCCGATCGGGGTGACAATCCGGTCGTCGGCAGTCTGCCTTGCATCGTCGACCCGCGCTTGGACGGCCTCTTCTGGATCCCCTACGGAACCGGCAAGCCGGATTCCGCGATCCTCGATGGCATTCCGGCGATCCTCGGTCTGGTTGGCCCTCCCGAGGGCCGCGGCCTCCTGCTCGATGCATGGGGGACCCCGAACGGGGTGGTCGGGGAATCCGACGACTGGACGACCTTCGGTCTGGTCCTCGATGGCACCGTGGTCCTCGACCGCTCCGCCGTCGCCAATCAGCTCGGTTCGCTGTGGCTCTTCGTGCCCGAGGGCTATGACAACGGTTCCATCAGCGTGACCACCGGGGGAACCACCCGAACCCAACCCTTGTTGGAAGATCTGCTCGACCTCGATTTGGCTTCCTACGCCTTGTCCCCGGACCTCTACGGGGGAGCCTGCGTGGTGGTCACCCCGAGCATACAGAACGCGGCCCTTCCCAAGTTGACGGTCCAGATCTCCTGGCAGCCTGGTGTGATCAGCTACCAGTACCTGCCCTGAGCGGGATCGGAAGCGGACCAGGATGTTGCGCGTCGCGGTCCCGGAAGGGGATCTGGGAGGGATCGGTCCGGAGCTCGCTCTGGCGGTTTGTTCCCGCCCGGAAACCCGGCGTCGCTGCCGACCGCTGCTGATCGGCCACCCCGAGGCCCTCGAGACCCTGGTCGAGGGCTTGGGTCTGGGGTTTCCCCTGACCGTGGTGGACCAGGCCGAGGAGGGTTTCGCCCTGCCTCCCGAGGCGCCGCTTCCGGTCCTTCCGCTGGAGAGCCCACTGCCGACGGACCCGCCCGGTGCTCCCGCGGCGGCTTTCGGCCTCGGTGCGGTCGAGGGCGTACTGCGCGGAGGGACCCTGTGCCTGGAAGACCGAGCGGATCTCCTGCTCACCCCGCCGGTGTCCAAGCAGAGCATGCATCTCGCCGGATATCGCTTCGAAGGTCAGACGCAGATCCTGGGTGAGCTCTGTGGGGCTCGCCGCTATGGGATGCTCGCTTGTTCCGGGGATCTCCGGGTCCTGATCGCGACTCGCCACATGAGTCTGCGTCAGGCCCTCGATCATCTCGACATCGGGCTGGTGGCCAAGCAGATCCGGATCGCCCATGAAGCGGCGCGAAGTAGCCTGGGAATCGCGGAACCCCGCGTGGTCCTCGCTGGCTTGAATCCCCATGCCGGGGAGCATGGAGCCTTCGGTCGGGAGGAAGAACGCATTCTTCTCCCGGCCATTCGTCGCGCGGAAGAGGAGTGGGGCTATCACACCGCGGGCCCCGCGGTTCCGGACATGGTCTTCGCCGAGGGGGCGGAGGGTCGTTGGGACGTCGTGATCGCGCTCTATCACGACCAGGCCTTCATTCCCCTCAAACTGCTCGGCCGGAAGCGGGCCTGGACCCTCTTCGTCGGTGGGGGGATTCTCCGCGTCTCTCCGATGCACGGTACCGCCTACGATCTCGTGGGCAGCGGTCGCGCCGATCGAGAACCTTTCTCCTACGCTCTGGAACGGGGTTTGCAGCTTGCTACGCGTAGACTGGAGGGATGCTCCAGCGCTTCGACGAACGAAACCGGGGAATCCTGATCAACATCGACGGGCGCATGCTTCCTCGCGAGGAAGCCGGCATCAGCCCCTTCGATTCCGTGGTCCAGGGCGGGGACGCGGTTTGGGAAGGCTTGCGGCTCTATCGAGGCCGGATCTTCAAGCTGCACGAACATCTCACGCGCCTTGCCGCCTCCGCGCGGGCCTTGGCCTTTTCCGAGTTTCCGACGCGAGAGCGTTTGGTCGAGGAACTGCGCCGCACCCTGGAAGCCAACCACATGTACGACGGGGTGCACATCCGGCTGACCGTGACCCGAGGTCGGAAATTCACCTCCGGCATGGATCCGCGACTCAACGATTCCGGTCCTACCCTGATCGTGCTCGCCGAATGGAAGGCGCCGGTCTACGAAAGGGGGGGCCTCCGTTTGATCACTTCCAGCCTGCGTCGCTTCCCGCCCGATTGTTTGGACCCGAAGATCCACCACAACAACCTCCTGCAATCGATCCTGGCCAAGATCGAGGCCAACCGCGCAGGGGCCGATGATGCGATTCTGCTGGATCGGGTCGGCTACGTCGCCGAGACCAACGCCACCCATCTCTTCCTGGTTCGAGACGGGGAAGTCTGCACTCCGTGGGCCCGCGCCTGTCCAGAGGGGATCACTCGTGCCACCGTGCTGGAACTCTGCGCCGCGCAGGGCATCCCGCATCGCGAGGCGGAGCTTTCCACCAGCGAGTTCTACCGCGCCGACGAAGTCTTCTGCAGCGGCACGATGGGAGAACTCGCCGGTGTGGTGGAGATCGATGGGCGGGTCATCGGAACCGGAAAGGCGCCGGGGCCGATGACGCGGCGCCTTACGGAACTCTATGCGGAGCTCTGCGCTTGCGAGGGGGAGCCGATCCTCGCTCAGAGCGAGGTCAAGTAGTGCTCGGTCTCCCAGGGGTGGACCATGGCGATGTAATCCTGCCATTCGGCTCGTTTGGAGCGCAGGAAGTTCTCGTAGATGTGGGGACCGAGGGCCTTGCGCAGGACATCGTCCTTCTCGAGCAGGGTCAGGGCTTCCCCCAAGTCGGCGGGTAGGCTTCGAATCTTCAAGCGTCGCCGTTCGCGCTCGCTCATCCGATAGATGTTGCCGCTCACCGGCGGCGGGGGCT
>CAYVRL010000212.1:0-4744 GCA_964454065.1 uncultured Planctomycetales bacterium
GGTTCGCTCTCGTCTCCGTACAGGCGGGCTTCGTGGAACCACTGCGAATCCGGACCCGCCCAGGCGTTGTTGTAGACGTGCCAGCGCAGTTCCTGGGTGGCTTCGGAAGCGGGATTCCGCCACCGCAAGTGCACCACGCCGTCGATGGTGGCCCCGTCCTCCTGGAGGGTGGCCTCGATCCGGTAGTGGACCACCTTCTGGCTGCTGGTGGGCATGCGGTCCGGAAGCGGCGGAAAGGCCTCCTGCGCGACACCGGGAGTCCCGAGGGCGGCGATGAGGGAGAGGAGGAGGGAAGCGTGGGGCCGAGGAGGCGCCATGCGAGGATCCTACCGGAGTCTGGCCCCACCCGGTGGAGGTCCTTCGGAGGGCTATCCGCAACCTCCCAGGGGCTGGATCGTCTTCCTCGTCGGGCCCCTTCTTCGCTGCGCTCGGGGTCTGCGCATCGGCCCTCGATCCGGCAAGCTCTTTTTTCTCCTTTCCGGGAGAACCAGCCCCACCGGGGCCCCGGAAAGGACCTCCACTGGATGAGGCCAGACTCCGAGGAGGTGGTTATTCCCCCGCCGCGCGCTTCATCGCTCTCCTCAGCCGCGCCACCGCGTTGGCGTGGATCTGACTCACCCGGGACTCGGTGAGCTTCAGGCGGGCGCCGATCTGGTGCATGCGCAGACCCTCGTGGTAGTAGAGAGTCATCACGACCCGCATTTTCTCGGGAAGCTTCTGGATCTCCCCGCGCATGGTCTCCAGCAAGTCCTGATGCTCGCAGGCGTCTGGCGAGGAGAGGCTAGCCAGGCTCTCCTGGCCGTCCTCGTCGGTGGGAAGCGGCACGAAGGCCGGAGCTTCGACCCCCTCGCGGCGGGCCCTGTCCCGCTGGGACCGAGGCAGGAAATCCAGGCGCCGGAGTTCGTCCAGGATGGCTCCACGAATCCGGTGGTAGGCGTAGGTCTTGAACTCCGCGCCGCGCGAGGGGTCGTAGGACCGAGTGGCGATCAGGAGCCCCACCATTCCGGCGGAGAAGAGCTCGTCCTCCGAGACCGAGTAGGGCAAGCGGGGACGGATCCGGTTCACCACGTACCAGACCAGGTCCCCCCATTTCTCGATCTCCCGCTCGTAGATGGTGGGGCAGGTCCGCGAATCGGTGGATCCATCGGGGCGGATCCGCAAGTGAGTCGGTTTGGAAGCAGTCATGGGGATGGGGATGTCGGCGTCGAGAACCGCGCCAAGCGTCTATCGGTTAGGAAATCGCTTTTTCTTGCGAAGGAAATCGCTTTTTCTTTTCTGCTCCATAAAACCTTTACTGCAAAAGAGATGAAATCGCTACACATCCCGACTATTCCAGCCGAGCCCCAACGGGCTGGAATTCCCCATCCTCCGCCCCCAAACTGAAGCCTCTTCCCCGAGAACCCTGGAATCGCGTGGCTGCAAAGAAACATGCAAGCGCCGAGGACATGGCCCTGGCCCAGAAGGAGATCTCCATCTCCGAATTCTTCGCCAAGAACCGCCATCTCCTCGGCTTCGACAACCCCCGGAAGGCCCTCCTGACCACGATCAAGGAGGCCGTGGACAATTCCCTCGACGCCTGCGAGGAGGCCGGCATCCTCCCGGAGATCCTGATCGAGGCCGAACAGCTCGAGGAAGACCGCTTCCGGGTCGTGATCCAGGACAACGGCCCGGGCATCGTGAAGGCCCAGGTCCCGAACATCTTCGGCAAGCTGCTCTACGGCTCGAAGTTCCACAGCCGCCGCCAATCGCGGGGGCAGCAGGGAATCGGCATCTCCGCGGCCGGCCTCTATGGGCAGATGACCACGGGCCGAGGCCCTGTGATCACCTCCAAGACCGTCCGTCGTAAGGCGCAACGCTTCGGGATCCAGATGGACTTCACGAAGAACAAGCCGCTGATCACCCGCTCGGAAGAACTGGATTCTTGGGATCTCCCCCACGGCACCCGTTTCGAACTCACCCTCGAGGCCAGCTACCAGCGCGGTTTGCGCTCGGTGGACGACTACGTCAAACAGACCGCGGTCGCCAACCCCCACGCCGACATCCGTTACCGCCCCCCCGGAGGCGAGGAACGACACTACCCGGCCACGGTCAAGGAGCACCCGGCGCAGCCGGTCGAGATCAAACCCCATCCCTATGGAGTCGAACTCGGCGAACTGATGAAGATGCTCCGTGACACCAGGTGCCGCTGGCTCTCCGGTTTCTTGCAGGAAGAGTTCTGCCGGGTCGGGCCCAAGGTCGCCCGGGAGATCATCCGTGCCGCCAAGCTCTCCGAACGCTCCTATCCGACCCGGATCGCCCGAGAGGAAGCCGACGCCCTGTTCCGCGCGATCCAACGAACCCGCATTTCCTCTCCCCCCACCAACTGCCTCTCCCCGATCGGCGAGGAACAGATCCTGAAGGGGCTGAAGAAGGAGTGCGACGCGGATTTCTACGCGGTCGCCACCCGGCCCCCGTCGGTCTACCGCGGCAACCCCTTCCAGATCGAGGCCGGAATCGCCTGGAGCAAGCCCGGGGAGGAGCGCCTCGAAGTCGTTGGCAGTCGGATCCGCAAGACCCGCAAGCGCCGCGGCACGACCGATACCGAAGACCTGCTCGGTGCCGCCGACGAGCCGGTACGGGTCCTGCGCTTCGCCAATCGGGTGCCGCTCCTCTTCCAGCAGTCATCCTGCGCCTTCACCCGCTCGGTGATCCAGACCACCTGGAAGAACTACGGACTCTCCCAGAGCCGCGGCGCCCTCCCGGTCGGCTCCGCGGTCATCCTCGTCCACATGGCCAGCGTCTGGGTTCCCTTCACTTCCGAGGCCAAGGAGGCGATCGCCCCCTATCCCGAGATCGTCAAGGAGGTCCGCCTCGCCCTGCAGGAAGTCGGGCGCAAACTCGGCGTCCACATCCGCCGGGGCAAGAAGGTGGCCGCCGAATTCCAGAAACGGAACTACATCGAGAAGTACCTGCCCCACGTCGGAATCGGCCTGCAAGAACTCCTGGATCTCGACGACGAGACCCGCGACCGCACCGTCGAACGCCTCCGCGAGACCCTCGAACAGAGCCGCAACATCTGATGGCCACCAAGAAGAAGACCACGAGAACGAAGACCACCAAGCGCAAGGCCGCCGCGCGCTCCGAACTCGCCCCCGCCGCGGCCCGCGAAGCCGCCCTCGGCGGAATCCAGGAAGTCGCGGAGAGCGTCTTCCAGAGCGCCTGCGCGGGCAGCCTCCCGCAGCTCTCCATGCCCCAGCGCAATCTCGCCAACGTGCGCTACGACAAGGAGAGCGGGCACTTCGAGATGACCGGCAAGCTCAAGACCCGCACCTTGGACGTGAACTCGGTCAAGACCTTCGCCCAGACCCTGCGCCTGATGGCGCTCGCCAAGGACATGGTCTCCGAGGAGGACTTCGCGACCAAGCGAGAGGCCTATTACGTCTCCAAGAACTGGGGAGAGGCCAAGTTCAACGAACAGCGGGAATCCGACACGGTGCTGGACGACATCGAGGGCATGTTCTCCATCCACGACGTCACGCGCGAGACCCTCCGTTTCGTCCCCGAGGAGCACGGCGGCTCGGTGGTCGGTCCCTTGGTGGTCCTCGACCGTGATCCCGAGACCGGAGAAGTGATCCGCTCCGACTGCGCCAGCATGGGTTCCGGGGCCTACACCATCCCTTCCTCGGTGGACCACCTCGGCTTGGAGACCACCGCCCGCTTCGTCCTCGCGATCGAAACCGGCGGCATGTTCCAGCGCCTCAATCATCACCGCTGGTGGCGCAGCGCGGAGTGCATCCTGGTCGAGATGGGCGGGGTTCCGCCCCGCGCCACCCGCCGCTTCGTACGCCGCCTCTCCGAGGACCTGAAACTCCCGGTCTACGCCTTCGTGGACTGCGATCCCTATGGGGTGTGCAACATCTATCGCACCCTCAAGGTCGGTTCGGGCCAGGCCGCCCACGTGAACCGCCGTTTCTGCGTACCCCAAGCCAGTTTCCTCGGCGTGACCCCCCAGGACATCGAGGACTTCGGTCTGCAAGACGCCACCCACCCGCTTCAACCGGTGGACGTCAAACGGGCCAAGGATGCCCTGAAGAACGATCCCTTCTTCCGGGCCCACCCCCGCTGGCAGCGCGCCCTGAAACAGATGCTCAAGTCCGGGGTCCGTGCCGAGCAGCAGGCCTTCGCCAAGTGGGGACTCAACTTCGTCCTCGAGGAATACCTCCCACGGAAGCTGAAAACCCCGAAGAAGTTCCTTCCTTGAGCTTGAATCAAGCGGTTTTCTTGGAAATCGGAATATAGGCGGGGCCCCCTGGAGCCGATGAGGGGGATGCGCCGGGGCGCTTGCGACGTCCCGACCGCGCCTGCCATGAGAACCCCCTCCGGATTCACCCTGCTCGAGATCCTGGTGGTCGTCGCGATCATCGTGGTCCTGGCCGGGATCGCGTTGCCCTCCTACCAGGACACCATGGAAAACGCCCAGGTGGCTTCCACCGGCCAGGAGCTGCAGCGCGTCCGCACCGCGATCGACTACTACGCCTTCCAGCACCAGGAACAGCTCCCCGGCTGGGACGGCGCATCCTGGTCCGAGCAGACCCTCCGGGATCAGCTCCTGCTCTCCACCGACCTCTCCGGAAACACCGCCCCGGTGGGAAGTGCCGGATATCCCTACGGCCCCTATCTGGTCGAAGGGATCCCGACCAACCCCTTCAACCAATTGGCGACCATTCTGGTGATCCCGCCAGGAGCTTCCTTCGCGACCCCGGAC
>CAYVRL010000213.1:0-2482 GCA_964454065.1 uncultured Planctomycetales bacterium
CAGCGGACCATCGAGCAAATCGGATGGAACCCGCCGACCTGGAGCGTCCAGCCGTTCGGCCGCGCGGAGGAGCGCCGCCAAGCGTGGGATGAGTTCGAGCGCGAGTTCGCGGCCGCCGAGGGCGGGGAGGAGAGCCGTGTCTGATTACTTCGGCGCGATTCCTCGGAGCACCATCTGCCGCCTATCGTCGGGAAGGCACAGCGGAACCACCTTCGCCGTTTACCTGTTTTTGGCCTCGTTTGCCTGGAAGGAGGGCGGACTCGCATGGCCATCGCAAGCCACCATTGCCGAAGAAATCGGCAAGGATCGGGCAAGCGTTCGCCGATCACTCCGGGCTCTTGAGGCTGCCGGGCTCATTGAGAAGGCCGCCCACCTGGCTCACGGACTGGTCCAATGGCGCGTCCTCGGCCTTGCCAGATGCGACAACCTTGCAGCATCTGAAGGAAACAGATGCGGCAACCTTGCACCATCTGACATGGTGCAAACTCGCCCAGATGGTGCAAACTTGCCCAACAGATGCGGCAAACTTGTCGCTCCAGATGGTGCAAACTTGCCCCCCAAAGAAGAGAAGGAAGAAGAGAATGAAGAATCCACATCTCCCCCCAGCCCCCCTCACAGCCCAGGAGCTCTGCCTCCCTCCCAGCCTCCACGGCCGCCTTCGGCGTCCGATGTGGATTTCAGCTCCGCTGAATCTTCTCCTCGCAAACCCCGAGCCCCCGAGCCCACCGCCGAGGAACTGACGATCGCCTCCCTCGCCGACGACATCTTCGCCGCCTTCCCGAACTGGCTGGACATCTACCGCGGCTCGCAGCATCCGAGCCCCCGGAGGCGCATCGCCAAGACCCGCGAGATCGTCGGCCAATACCTCGCCCGCGGCTACCCGCCCGAGTCGGTGAGCCTTTGGATTCGCCATGCTCAGCTCTACGCGAGCAAGCCGGAGGCTTTCCTCCTGACGCACCTCGACGGCTATGGCCGCCAGGCCTGGAAGCCCAAGACCAAGGCCGGGGCCACACGCAAACTCCACGCCGCTATCCTCCGGGGCGACATGGACGCGGCGGACAAATTCGCGATCATGGAGCGGTCCTACGAGCCGGAGAACCGGGCCCGCCGCGAAGCCCAGGAGTTCAAGCAGACCCTCAACGCGCACATGGACACGCTGCTCTCTGTGCTGGTCGAGGACGAGCCCCCCGAAGTCGCCGAGCTCACCGAGGAGGAGCTCCAGCGCGACCCGGATTACCAGGCCCGCATCCAGGCCATGGAGCTCGACCTCTCCCGCAAGCTTGAGCCCGAGCGACAGAAGCCCCACATCGGCAAGGTCAAGCCGGTGACCGAGGAGGATCGCCGGCTGATCGCCATCCAACAGCAAGCCCGCCGCGATCACAAGCAGGCGATGGAGAGCTGCGGGCTGGATTACGAGGGGGCCGCCTGATGGTCTACGAGATCTCCATCCGCCAGGATCTTGCGGCGCTGGAGCAGCATCTGACCCGCATCGAGCGCGAGCAACTGCCGTTCGCGGCGGCCAAGGCTCTGACCTCGGTTGCGTGGAGCGCGGCGAAGCATCTCAAGCTGAACCTCCCGAAGTGGATCGATCGGCCGACGCCGTTTACCCTCCGCGCCTTCCGCGTCCGGCGGGCCACCAAGCGGCGGCAGGTCTCCTCCGTCTACATCGCGGAGATCCAGGACGATTACCTCCGCTGGCAGATCGAGGGCGGCACCCGCACTCCGAAGGGCGCGGCGATCCCGGTCCCCGGCCGGGCCCTGAAGCGGAACAAATACGGGAACATGCCGCGGCGGGGCGGCAGCCGGGCCCTCTCCGCGGCCAGCCGGAAGAACACCTTCGTCGGCGTCGCGGGCCGCTCCCAGACGGCCGGCATCTGGCAGCGGACCGGCGGCAAGCGCAACCCCGGCCTGCGACTGCTGGTTGCCTTCCGCCCGACGGCCAGCTACCGCGCTGGTCGCATCCCCTACCGCCGTGCCGTCCTGGCCACCGTGGACCGTCTGATCGGCCCGGCCCTCGACGACGCGCTCCGCCAGGCCGTGGAGACTGCGCGAACAAATGCCTAGCGTGACGCCAGGCAAGCGGCGGCGGCGCAGGAGACGCGAACGGTGAAAATCTCTGTCCGAGGACGGGTCAGACTTCGCGACCTCTTACGCGGCGTCGTATTGCGTCTGATGGGAAAGGCCGTCGAAGTGGAAGTCTTCGAGGAACTCGACGTGCCGCAGATGATGGCGCTGGCTCAGCAGCTGACCGATGCGATCGAAGCGGATTGCCGAGCTGCCGTCGTCGAAGCTGCCGAAGCCATCGCGAACGGTGTAAGTCCCGAGGAGGAAAGGAGTTGAAGCGAAGTTGAAGGCTATGGCATCTGTTCAACAAGAAAGCGACATCCTAGGATTTCGCGGAATTGCGCGGGTCCTTCCTGGAGGAAATGACCGTGGGTCATTCGCGGCCCAAAATTCCGCTAGCGCCAGCGTCGTAACCCAT
>CAYVRL010000213.1:2582-4741 GCA_964454065.1 uncultured Planctomycetales bacterium
TGACCGTGGGTCATTCGCGGCCCAAAATTCCGCTAGCGCCAGCGTCGTAACCCATTGATGGGCCTATGGTTACGAAGGCCACCAAGAAGACCACCAAGCGCAAGGCCAAGAAGAAGGCGGTCAAGAAGACCGCGAAGCGCAAGACCAGAAAAGCAACATCGAAGCGCGTTCTGCTATCTCGAACCGCCTATGCCAAGCACCGCGGCCTGTCGGTTCAGCGGATCAGCAAGCTGGTCCAGGACGGCCGCATCCCCCTCCACGATGGCAAGCTGGATCGCGACGAAGCGGACGAGATCCTAGGCCCTCGCCGCGACCAGCTCCCTCCGCCGGACCCCCTCCCCGCCGGCGCCGACCCCGAGGAGGACATCCCCGCCGATGCTGACCGGGCCACCGCCGAGCGACTCAAGGCCATCTGGCAGGCGCGTCATGAGCGGCAGAAAGTCCTGGAGCGCCGCGCCGAGCTCGTGTCGCGGAAGGACGTGGAGCGCGAGGCCTTCGCCGCCGCCAGGGCCGTCCGCGACAAGCTCCTCATCCTGCCGACCAGGCTGCGCGATCTCCTCGCCGCCGAGGACGACCCGCAGAAGGTGGCCGACCTGCTGGAGCAGGAGATCCTCCAGGCCCTCACCGATCTCAGCCGATGACTTACACCTCGGCATTCTTTCACGGTTTGCGCCCCGACCCGAAACTTTCGATGTCGGAATGGGCAGAGAAACATTTCATCCTTTCGCCGGAGTCGGCGGCCGAGCCGGGCCCCTGGCGTTGCTGGCCCTTCCAACGCGGCATCCTCGACGCCTTCAGCGACGACGCGATCGAGATTGTCGTGGTTCAGAAGAGTGCCCGCGTCGGATATACCAAGGCCCTCGACGTCGCCATCGCCTACCACATCGGCGAGGCCCCCTGTCCGCAGCTGATGGTCCAGCCGACGGTGGAGGATGCCGAGGGATTTTCGAAGGACGAGCTCGCGCCGATGCTGCGCGACGTGGTCATCCTGCGGGACAAGGTCGCAGACCCACGCGCTCGCGATTCGGGCAACACGCTGCTGAAGAAGTCCTACACGGGTGGCGCGTTGACGCTGGTCGGCGCAAACTCGCCGCGCGGCTTTCGGCGGCTCACGGTTCGCTGCGTGTGGTTCGATGAGGTGGACGCCTACCCGGCGAGCGCTGGCAGCGAGGGCGACCAGATCAAGCTGGGCATGATGCGGTCCTCGACCTACTGGAATCGCAAGGTGGCGATCGGCTCGACGCCAACGGTGAAAGGATTTTCGCGCGTCGAGGATTGGTTCGCCCGCTCGGACCAACGCCGCTATTTCGTGCCCTGCCCCGAGTGCGGCGAGTTCCAGTATTTGCGCTGGGGAGGCAAGGACGCGGACTTCGGCATCAAATGGCCAGAGGGAAAACCAGAGGAAGCGTTCTATCTCTGCGCGCACTGCGGTTGCGTCATCCCTCATCGCAAGAAGCGCTGGATGGTCGAGCGCGGCGAGTGGCGAGCGACGGCGCCCTTCCACGGTATCGCAGGCTTCCACATTTGGGCGGCCTACAGCTACAGCCCCAAGGCGTCCTGGGGACTACTCGCGGAAGAGTTCGTCGAGGCGAAGAGGGCGGCCGAAGACGGCAACGTCGAACCCTTGAAGACCTTTGTCAACACCGTCCTGGGTGAGACGTGGGAGGAAGAAGGCGAGCGGGTCGAGGAAGAGCCGCTGCTTGCGCGGCGCGAGGACTATGGCCTCGAGGTCCTCCCCGATGGCGTGCTGCTCCTCACCGCTGGCGTGGACATCCAGGGCGACCGCATCGAGGCCGAGCTCCTGGGCTGGGGGCGCGGCGACGAGACATGGTCGATCGACTACGTCGTCTTCGACGGCGATCCCGGCACTCCCGCTGTCTGGGAACAGCTCGACCGCTGGCTCCTCGCCGGACACGCGACGAGCTGGGGCGGCCACCTCACCGCGGCGGCAACATGCATCGACTCGGGCGGCCACCACACGCAGGCCGTTTACGACTTCGTTCGGCCGCGGATGTCGCGCCGAGTCCACGCGGTGAAGGGCGCATCGGTGGCGGGCAAGCCCATCGTCGGCAAGCTCGGCAAGGTGAGCGGAGGCAGCGTGCCACTGGTCAACGTCGGCACGGAGGCGGCCAAGGACTGGATCTTTTCGGCTCTCCGCG
>CAYVRL010000214.1:0-4698 GCA_964454065.1 uncultured Planctomycetales bacterium
ACTGCAAGCGGGATTTCCGACCCGAAAGGGATAGAATCCCTTTCATGGCACAGGACACGGCGACCGAGGCTCGTCCGCTCGAAAGATTCCGAAAGGACTATCGGGCTCCCGACTACCTGGTGGAAAGCTTGGAATTGGATTTCGAGTTGGGGGATGACGAGACCCTGGTGCGCTGTCGGGCGGAGTACTTCCCTCGGTCCGGGGGGGACCCGACCGCCCCTCTGCTCCTGGATGGTGAAGATCTGGAATTGCGGCATGTGCTGCTCGACGGAAAGGAATTGACTCCCGGAGAGTACCAACTCGACGACCAGGGCTTGCGTCTCGCGGTTCCCGCCCGATCCTTCTCCCTGGAGACCGAAGTCGCGATCCGCCCCCAGGACAACACCCGTTTGAGCGGTCTCTATCGTTCCAACGACATGTACTGCACCCAGTGCGAAGCCGAAGGTTTCCGCCGCATCACCTTCTTCCAGGATCGACCCGACGTGTTGTCCCGTTATCGGGTCCGAGTGGCCGCTCCCCGGGGCGAATTCCCGGTGCTGCTCTCGAACGGTAACCTGGTCGAAGAGGGGGATCTCCCCGGCGAGCGTCATTTCGCGGTCTACGAGGATCCTTTCCCCAAGCCCTGTTATCTCTTCGCGCTGGTCGCGGGCGATCTGGGCTGGATCGAAGACCATTTCCAGACTTGCTCCGGCCGACGGGTCCGTTTGCGTGTCTATAGTGAACACGAAAACGTTTCCCGGCTCCAGCAGGCCATGGACTCGCTGAAGCACGCGATGCGTTGGGATGAAGAGCGTTTCGGAAGGGAATACGATCTGGACATCTTCAACATCGTCGCCGTGAATGATTTCAATATGGGGGCCATGGAGAACAAGTCCCTCAATATCTTCAACACCGCTTACGTGCTCGCCGATCCGGAGACCGCCACCGACGACGACTACGACTTGATCGAAGGAGTCGTCGGCCACGAATACTTCCACAACTGGACCGGCGATCGAATCACTTGTCGGGACTGGTTCCAACTCACACTCAAGGAAGGTCTGACCGTTTTCCGCGACCAGTCCTTCTCCGCGGATATGGCTTCGGCCGCGGTCAAACGGATCCAAGACGTTCGGGTCCTGCGTACCCGGCAATTCCCCGAGGACGCCGGGCCGATGGCGCATCCGATCCGCCCCGAGTCCTACATCGCGATGGACAATTTCTACACCGCGACGGTCTACAACAAGGGCGCCGAGGTCATCCGCATGTACGAGACCTTGCTCGGCCGGGAGGGTTTTCGGCGGGGCATGGATCTCTATTTCGAACGCCACGATGGTCAGGCCGTGAGCTGCGACGATTTCCGTGCCGCCATGGCCGACGCCAACCGCGTCGACCTGGAGCAATTCGAACGCTGGTATCTGCAAGCCGGGACTCCGGTGGTCGAGGCTCGGGGAAGCTGGGATCCCGAACGCGGTCGCTACACGCTGACCTTGAGACAGAGCTGTCCGGCCACGCCGGGCCAAGCGGAGAAACTTCCTTTCCACATTCCCATGCGGATGGGCCTGCTCGGATCCTCCGGTGCGGACCTCCCCCTTCGGCTCGAGGGAGAAGAAGTCCCCCAAGGAAGCACGCGGGTGTTGGAATTGCGCGAGGCCGAACACCGTTTCGTGTTCACCGGAGTCGAATCCCGGCCCATTCCCTCTCTCTTTCGCGGCTTTTCGGCTCCGATCAAGCTGCGTATGGAGAGGAGCGACGAGGATCTCGCCTTCTCGATGGCGCACGACAGCGACTCCTTCAACCGCTGGGACGCGGGCCAGGAACTGGCCCGGCGGGTGATCCTCGGGATGGCTGCGGATTTCGCCGCGGGGCGGGCGGCCGCTTTGCCTGCGGTCTTCGTCGAGGCCTTCCGTGCCAATCTCCTGGCCGCCGATGGCGACCGGTCCTTCCAGGCGGAAGCCCTCCGTCTTCCCGGGGAGGCGGCCCTCGCCGAGGAAATGGAACCGGTACGGCCCGCTTTGCTCCATCGGGCCAGGAACACGGTCGCGCGGACTCTCGCTGCATCCCTCGAACAGGACTTCCGCAGCTTGCGCGATCGTCTGCGAGCTCCTCGCTACGAGCGCGGACCGGCTCCCGCTGGAGCCCGCCGACTTCGCAACCTTTGCCTGGCATACCTCGCCGAGCTCCGTACACCCGCGGTCGAACAGCTCTGTCTGGAGCAGTTCGCCGAGGCCGACAACATGAGCGATGCCTTGGCCGCTTTGGGCTGCCTGGCCCAGTTCGGAAGTGCCGCCGCGGATCGGGCCCTCTCCTCCTTCCACGATCGCTGGCACGACAACGCCCTGGTCCTCGACAAATGGTTCGCCGTGCAGGCGGAAGCCGATCGCCCCGATACCCTGGAGCGAGTCCAGGCCCTTTGCGAGCACCCGGATTTCTCCCTGCGCAACCCGAACAAAGTGCGCGCGCTCCTGCGGAGTTTCGGGCGCAACCAGGCCCATTTCCACCGGGAAGACGGCCAGGGCTACCGCTTCCTCGCTGATCGGATCCTCGCATTGGACGCGATCAACCCCCAGATGTCCTCGCGGATCGTCGCTCCCTTCGTTCCTTGGAAGCGCTATGAGGAGGGCCTCCGGGAACGGATGCGGGTCGAACTCCAGCGGATGATCGACCATGAGGGCCTTTCCAAGAACCTCTACGAGGTGGTCCACCGCAGTCTTGCCGAATGAGCGCTTCGGATCCTGCCACCCAGAGTTTGCGCTTCCCGGATCCGCCGCCGCGGATCCTGGTGGTGGACGACGAGCGGATGATCCGCTGGAGTCTGCGTTCCTGTTTCGAGGAAGCGGGGGCCGAGGTCGAGGAAGCCGCGACCCTGGAAGAAGCCCGGCGGGCCTTGGCTGGTCCGGAGCCCTCTCTCCTGGTTCTCGACATCCGACTTCCCGATGGTGATGGTATGGATCTTCTCCGTGAAGTGGTTCGTGCTCGTCCCGAACTGCCGATCCTGGTGATCACCGCCTATGGCTCCTTGAAGGGGGCCGTCGCCGCCGTGCGCAGTGGTGCCTTCGACTACGTGGCCAAACCCTTCGATCTCGACGATCTGCTCCTCACCGCGCATCGAGCACTGGAACACCGCACCCTGCAGCGGCTGGCCGACCTTCACGCACGGACCGCCAAGGAAGACCCCTGGCCGGTGGCCGAGGCTCCCGCCACCCGCGAAACCCTCGCCCTGCTCTCGCGGATCGGGGGAAGCGGGGCGAGTACCGTCCTGATCACCGGGGAGAGCGGGGTCGGAAAGGGCCTTGCGGCTCGTTACATCCATGCCGCGGATGCCCGAGGGCGCGGTCGTCCCTTCATTCCCGTTTCCTGCACTTCCATTCCGGAAGCCTTGCTCGAGTCCGAACTCTTCGGGCACGAACAGGGCGCTTTCACCGACGCCCGCCAGGCCAAACGCGGACTCGCCGAACTCGCCGAAGGGGGCACCCTGTTCCTGGACGAGGTCGGCGACCTCCCTGCGGGTATCCAGGCCAAACTCCTGCTTCTCCTCGAGGATCGGGTCTTTCGGCGCGTGGGCGGGACGCGAGAGATCCAGCTGAAGGCGCGGATCATCGCGGCCACCAACCGCGATCTCGACCGGCTCGTGGCCGAGGGCCGCTTTCGGACCGATCTCTACTTTCGCCTCAAGGTGGTGCCGGTGGAGATCCCGCCCCTACGCGAGCGTCGCGCCGATGTCCCGGCCCTGGCCCACTATTTCCTGGAGCAGTTCCGGCGTGATCTCGGAGTCAAGTTCGAGGAGTTCTCTCCCCAGGCCATGCGTGCTCTCGAGGCGCATTCCTGGCCCGGCAACGTTCGTGAGCTGCGGAACGCGGTGGAACGCGCCTCCTTGCTCGCGACCGGAGAGCGGATCGAACTCGACGATCTTCCTCCGGAGATCGCGGGAGGTACGCGTGCATCCGAACTCGGCGGCCTGCCTCCCCTCCCCGCCGAAGGGGTGGATTTCCATCGCTTGGAGCGCACCTGGGTCGAAGAAGCCCTGGAACGGTGCGCCGGGAATCGCAGTCGGGCCGCTCGCTTGTTGGGCATGAATCGGGATCAGATCCGTTATCGGATCGAGAAATTCGGACTGCGAGAACCGCGCTGAGCTTCAGGAGCAGCGGGGCAATCGAATTCGGAAAGCGGCCCCTTGCTTCGACTCGAGGATCTCCAGCCTGCCACCGAGGGCTTGCAGGGTGCGCTGGCAGATCGCCAGTCCCAGGCCACTGCCGCGGGTCTTGGTGGTGACGAAGGGACGGAGGGCCTCCCGTCCCAGATCCTTCGGCAAACCCGGCCCATCGTCCTGATAGACCAACCAGGCGAGGGTGCGATTACCCCCGACTTGCAAGCGGATGACGCCGCTCCCCTCCGTGGCTTCCATGGTGTTCTCGAGAAGTTCCTGCAGGACCGTGGCGAGCAGGCGAGGGTCGGTGTCGGCACGGACTCCTTCCGTCGCTTGGACTTCGATCCGGTTACCGGCCTTGCGCAGGTTCGCGGCCCATTCCTCCGCCCATGCGCCGAGTTCGATCCGGCGACGGTGGGGGTGTGCTCCCCGGGCGAAACGTTTCAGGTCGGTGACCAGATGATCGATCCGGCGGATCTCGGCGGTCACCGCGTCGAAGACTTCCTCTTCCTCCGGAGGGTGCTCGCGGCGGCGGAGGATCTGCAAGGCACCGTGGATCCCGGCCAAGGGATTCC
>CAYVRL010000215.1:0-4677 GCA_964454065.1 uncultured Planctomycetales bacterium
GGCTACGTCCGAGGTCCGGGAGCGTGCGGTCTATAGATCGATTATAATTCGAGGTGGTATGCCCAGGCATTCTAGGCCAATCCCGAATCTGTCCCCCTTCGGTGGACCCTCCTTTCCCTGAAACTGTAACCCCTCCTCCCCTGTATCGTCTTCTCATCGCAACGATCCCCGAGGGGACCGCGGGGTGGTTCTGGAACGGGAGGAGGACCGTTCCACGTTCTTTCCGACCCGCGGTCTGCGAACTCCTTGGGAGGGGAGGGGTCGGGTCCGTGGTCTGGGAGTACTGGAATGGGGTCCTTTCCCCTGGATCGGGGGCCATGTGTCTCGCTTCGAGACCGAAGGGTGGTTCCCGGCTCTCCCTTTGGGTTCGGAAGGTCCACCGAAGGGAGCCAGTTTCGGAGTTTGACCCCGGGACCAGGGTAGAGGACACTACCCCCACGGAGCGAGCGGCTCCGTCCTTCCGGATGTTTCGACACCGACGCCTCGCCTTTCTGGAGCGGATGGAAGACGGGGACATCGCGGTGATCCCCGGAGCTTCCGTTTGTCTCCGCAATCACGACACCGAGTTCCCCTTCCGCCAAGATTCGGACTACCTGTACCTGACCGGCCATCGGGAGCCCGACGGCATCCTGGTGTTGGCCAAGGGGGTTCAAGATCTGCCGGAGGAGCTCTTGTTCGTACTCCCCCGGGATCCGGATCGCGAGACCTGGACGGGGAGGCGGCTGGGCCCGGAAGGCGCTCGCGAACGTTTGGGCTTCGGTGCCGCGGACTCCGTGGAGAGGGCCTCCGAGCGCTTGACCCATGCCATCCAGCACGCGCGGCGGCTGTGGTATCGGTTGGGAGCGTCGTCGGAGTTGGATGGCTTGGTCATGGATGCCATCCAGGGCGCCCGGGAGAAACTGCGACAGGGATTGGCGGCCCCCGAAGCCATACTCGATCCAGATCGGGTCCTGCACGAGCTGCGGATGTTCAAGGCGCCGGAGGAACTGGAGTGCATGAGGCGGGCTTGCGCGATCAGTGCCGAGGCCCACGTGCTGGCGATGGCCCAAGCTGGTCCCGGGATCGGCGAATGGGAGCTGGAGGGCTTGATCGACGGTTGTTTCCGGCGCCGCGGCGCCGACGGCTGGGCTTACCGCAGCATCGTCGCGGGAGGGGACAACGCCTGCGTGCTTCACTACATGAGCAACGCGGCCCCCCTGCGGGCCGGCGACATGTTGCTCATCGACGCGGGTGCGGAGGTCGATGGCTACGCGGCCGACATCACGCGCAGTTTTCCCGTGGACGGGGTCTTCAGCCCTGCCCAGCGAGCGGTTTACGAGTGGGTGTTGGCCGCTCAGGAGGCCGCCATCGAATGCTGCCGACCCGGTGAAGCTTGGAACCTCGGCCATGAGGAAGCGGTGCGGGTGTTGGCCGCGGGCCTCTGCGATCTGGGGGTGCTGGAGGATCCCGTGGAGCGCGTGGTGGAAGAGGGGCTCTACCGTCCCTGGTACATGCACAACACTTCCCACTGGATTGGTCTCGACGTGCATGACGTCGGCCCTTACCTCGTCGATGGTGTGCCGCGGCCTCTCGCCGAGGGCATGTGTCTGACGGTGGAACCCGGACTCTATTTCCCGGCCGCTGACGAGAGGATTCCCGAAGAGTTTCGCGGGATCGGCATAAGGATCGAGGACGATGTCCTGGTCACCGCCGGAGGGCATGAAATCCTGACCGTTGCCACCCCCAAGCGAGTCGCCGATGTCGAGGCCGCGTGCGCGGCGCGGCGCGTCGGCCCGCCCACCTTGGATAGCGAACTCGCCTCCCGATGAGCGACCACCCCGCCTTGCTACTCGACGCGGTCACCAAGACCTTCGGGGATTTCACCGCGGTGGATGCCCTGAGCGTTTCGGTTCCGAAGGGTTCCATCTACGGTTTCCTCGGTCCCAATGGGGCTGGCAAGACCACGACGATCCGCATGTTGCTCGACATCATCCGGCCGAGCAGTGGGAGGATTTCGGTCCTGGGCCACTCGAGCGCCTTGGAGGTCCGAGATCGCATCGGCTATCTGCCCGAGGAAAAGGGACTCTACAAGAAGATGAAGGCCAGTGCCGTGATCGCCTACTTCGCGACCTTGAAGGGGATGCCGCGGGGGGCCGCACGGGCCCGGGCGCGCGAACTCCTGGCTCGCTACGGCTTGGGCGATTTCGCCGAGGCCAAGACCGAAGCCCTTTCCAAGGGCATGCAGCAGAAGGTGCAGGTATTGGCCTCGATCGCCCACGACCCCGAACTCGTGGTTCTGGATGAGCCCTTTTCCGGCCTGGATCCGGTCAACCAGGAGGTCATGGAGGAAGTGATCCGTGACCTCGCCTCCCGTGGTACGACGATCGTGTTCAGTACTCACGTGATGTCGCACGCCGAGCGGATTTGCGACCGCATTCTGCTGATCGCCAGGGGACGCAAGGTCTTCGACGGGACGATCCCCGAGGCCAAGGCGACCATGCCCAGCCGCGTCATCCTCCAGACCGCGGACGACATCACTTCGCTGCGTGGCCTGGAGGGAGTGGAGTCGGTGCGCCAGCCGCATCCGGACGATCCGGAGTCATGGGAGTTTCGATTCCATGAGGACTCCGATCCTCAGGCACTCCTCCAAGCCTGCTTCCAGCAGGGGGTTCGTCTCCAGCGTTTCGACCGCCGCGAACCCGACCTACACGAGGTCTTCGTTCATCTCGTCGGTCCTGAAGCTCGTCGAGCTGCCTTGCGATGAAATACGCCCTTCTGATCGCCGCTCGTGAATTCATCGAGAACGTCAAGACCAAGGGCTTCTGGATCGGCATCCTGATGTTCCCCTTGATCCTGATGGCGATGATCCAGGTTCCGAAGTTCCTCGAAGAGAGCGGCAAGCCGGTGCGCTACTTCGCCTTCATCGATCTCTCGGGACGACTCGGGGAGGCGGTGGACCAGGCCCTGGAGGAGCACTATCAGCGGCGGGTCTTCGATGCGTTCCAGACCTACGTGGGCCGCAATCTGGCCTCCGGAGAAACACTCTCGAATGCGGGCGCGGGTCTCGATCCGGAATCCATTTCCGCCGATGTCCTGGACAAGGCCGAGGAAATGAAGGAGAAGGGATTCGAGGCCTTTCGCGCCGCTGGAGGATGGAAGCCCTATTTGGCGACCCTGGAGGCCTCGGATGTCCTGAAGGAGGACCGTGAGCCTTTCGTGCCCCCGGAACGCAAGTTGGTGCGGGTGGACCGGGTCCCCGGCCTGGACCCGGTGGGCAGCGACTTCGCGACCCTTTCCCAATCCTTGAAGGCGATTCTGCGCAATCAGACCAAGGTGCCGATCCCGGGAGGGAAAGAGGAAGTTTTGTTTGCCGGAGTGTTGATACCAAGGGATATCCTCGCCCCCCGCGGTGATTCGATTCTGGACAAGATGGGTTTGCGGAAGACGCCCAAAGTGGAATACTGGGCTGCCAATCAGGCCGACAAGGATCTCCTGGATCTGATCCGGAACGCCTTGAATCAGAAGTTACGGGAGCAACGTTTCACCGAGCGCGGAATGGACAAGGCGGAAGTCGAGAGGATCCAGAAACTGGTCGTTCCGGTGGTCGCGAAGGATCCCAAGAAGAGCGCAGGCAAGGAGACCGTGAGTACCGCCGACCTGGTTCGCCAGTGGGCGCCGGCCGGTTTCACCTATCTCCTGTGGGCGGCTCTGATGGGTGTCGTGCAGATGCTCCTGAACAACACCATCGAGGAGAAGTCCAATCGAATCGTCGAGGTCCTCCTGTCCTCGGTCACCGCCGGAGAGTTGATGGCTGGAAAATTGTTGGGGATCGCCTCGGTGGGATTCACCATGGTGTTGGCCTGGTTCGGCGCGCTGGTCGGAGTGCTCGTCTGGCAGGCGGGGCCGGAAGCCGAGATCGCCACGCAGTTGCTGGGAGTCATCCGCCATTCGGGTCTGCTCCTCCCCTTCCTCTTCTACTTTCTGGTCGCGTACTTGCTCTATGCGGGGATCTTCCTCGCCATCGGGAGCGTGTGCAACACGCTCAAGGAAGCGCAGAATTTCATGGGCCCGGTGATGCTGGTCATGATGGTTCCGCTCTTGACCATGATGTTCATTCCCAAGGATCCGAACGGCACCCTGGCGGTGGTCTTGTCCTGGATTCCGCTCTACACCCCTTTCGTGATGATGAACCGTGCGGCCGCCGATCCGCCCCTCTTCGATGTGATCGGCACCACGATTCTCTCCATCGTCTCGGTGATCGTGATGATCTGGTTGTCCGGGAAGATCTTCCGCGCCGCGATCTTGCGCACGGGGCAACCGCCTCGGATCCTGGAGATGTTGCGCTGGCTGCGGCGTACGGATTGAGAGGAATCTGGACCCCTTCGGTGGACCTCTCTCTCTCGGATTCATCCGTCTTCCTGTAACCTCTCCGTCTCCAACTCGTCAGCCTCGTCGGACGGGAAGGGATTCGGGGCGGTGGGGGGTTCGAGTCGCTTTCCTGGATCGGTGTGTTCCTTCGGCCGCCTTTCGGTTGCCGCCTACCCCAGGGGTGGAGGGAATCCATTTGGGTGGATGCGTGCTGGGCTCGCGTGGCCTCCAGTTCTACGAAGGGAGACGGCCTGGAAAGCGGATCCAAGCTTTCCAGGCCGACATTCTCGATCGGGAAGGTCCACCGAAGGGGGCCAGTTCCCCTAGAAA
>CAYVRL010000216.1:0-4664 GCA_964454065.1 uncultured Planctomycetales bacterium
GCCCAGATCCTTCGGCCCCCATCCCCGCAGACGCGCTTCCTCGCAAGCCAGGTATTGGCGCCGCAGGGGCTCTTCCACGCCGAGCGCCGCGCGCAAACTGCTCTCCCGATCCGCGAGCGGCGGCTCCGCCCAGTCCTCGAAACGGAAAGCGAGCGAATAGGGCTCGCACCGTGCCAGCACCCCCCCCACCGCACCCCCCTCCGGATCCGTGTACCGATGAAACCCTGACACCCGATGCCGGGGGATTTCTGTCAGCTTCGAGCCCAGAGCGGAAAGGGGTTGGTCGTGGAGCAGGATGAGACCCTCGACCGGGAAGAGCTGCCATCCGAGGAACCGGGCCCAACGACGTTCCAGGAAGGTCAAGGCGGACCAGGGCGTGGCCCCGGGGCGGGAGAGCAGGGAAGAGGGGCCGAGGAACTCCAGCGCGCGGCCGAAATCGGCGCCCCGCTCCCCGGCGTGTTCGCGCAGCCGGAGGAGGGCCTCCCCCAAGGGTTCCGTGGCGTAGTCAGCGGCGTTCCAGCCGCCTAGGCGGAACTCCATGGCGGCGGCCCGCTCCGCCGATCCCCTGCCGCAGCTCCGACAACGCCCCGCCCGGAAGATCCACACCGGAGGGTCCGGATCGGCTGCGGATCGGCCGTGCAGGATCCCCTTGCCGAGCAGGCGGGAATGGTGTTCCAGTTCCCGCAGACGCGGGACCGGATCACGCTCGCGGGCGAGGTCGAAGCGATCGAGCAGGATCTCGTCCCCGTCCTCCAGCCCCACGCCGCGCAGCAGGCTCAGCGGCGCGCCGCCGCGAAAGATGCGCCGGAAGCCGGCCGCGCGCAGGAGGGCCGCCCCCTCGGCGCCGCTGGCTCCACCGGGCAAGGCTGCGGGCGTGGTGTAGAGGAGTTCCCCGGGCGGTGGGCCGCCCTCGCGCGGGGCGGCGGCGCAAGCGGTCGCCAGATCCGGCCACGGTCCCAGCCCTCCGCAGGCCGCGCACACCGCCTCACCGCGGTCCCGCAAGGTATCGGCGAGAAGACGATCCAAGCCCAGGATCGCAAGCAGGGAGGAACGGGGTGGTGGATCGGTGGGCCAGGCCACCGGCGGCAGCGGCGTATCCTCCAGCCGCGGGGATCCACCCAGATCCAGGAGGTCACCCGGCTGGTCGCTCGCGAGCGGCGAGCGGGTGGCGAGTTCGCGCAGGAGATCGGCCTCCAATCGCAGACGGCCGCGGCGGTCCCAGCCGTCGGGTAGGACGAATTCCCGGGGCGGGGTCGAGGTAGCGGAAGGCGGCGGGACCACGGGCCGGGGCCGCGCGCGGCGCTCCAGCCAGCGGCCGGTCGGAGTGTCCCGGCCCACGATCCCACTCGGCGGCCCCGCGTAGAGCAGCCGCCCGCCGTGCGGCCCGGCACCCGGCCCCAACTCGACCAGATGGTCGGCGGCGCGGAGCATCGTCTCGTGGTGTTCGACCACCCAGAGGCTATGCCCCACGGCGAGGAGTTCGCGGAAGACCTCGACCACACGGCGGGCCTCGTCGGGCGGAAGGCCCAGGCAGGGTTCGTCGAGCAGGAAGAGACGCGGCCGGTCGGCGCGTGCCCGAGCCAGCTCGCGGGCCAGCGCGATCCGCCCCCGCTCGCCCAGGGACAGATGGCGACCCCGCTCGCCCAAGCGGCGCTCGCCCAGGCCGAGCCGGACCAGCAAGCCCACGGTATCGCGCAAGCGCCCGCGGCTGGGAAGCCGCCGCTCCAAGCGCGCCAGCGGGGTGGTCAACCATTCGCGCAGGCTGCGACCACGCAAACGCAGCGCCAGCAGGTCTTGGCGCAGGCCGAGTCCCTCGCAGTCGGGGCAGGGGAAACCCGCCTCGTCGCGGGCCAGACCGCGGCAAGTGGAACAACCTCCTCGGCCCGGCGCCGCGACCAGATCGCCGGCCCGCAAGCCGCGGATCCGCCCTTCCTCCCCCTGGGCGAAGGACCGGCGGATGGCCTCCCAAGTTCCGGAGAGCGTCGCGATCGTGCTCCGCGCCGCCGACCCCAAGGCCCGCTCGAGCAGAACCACCACCCCCCCCGCCGGCAGCTTCCCTGACACCTGATCCCCGGCATTTTCTGTCAGGGTTTCCAGCAAGGTGGTCTTTCCGCTGCCGCTCACCCCGGCGAAGACCACCAGGCGACCGAGGGGAAGCCGCAGTTCGGGGATCGCCAGGTGACGTGCCCGAAGATCCCGGAAGATCAGGCTCCGGTCCCTGGAATCGGCGCTCGTCGAAGCGCCACTCGATTCCTCGGACCGGCCGTCGGTGCCGCTCGCGGGCGCGCACGGCGGCAGCTCGGCGCGCGTGCCGCGCGCGACCACCCGGCCGCCGTCCGGCCCCCCCCCGGGCCCGAGCCGAACCCAATGATCCGCCCCCTCCAGGAACTCTCGGGCGGGGTCGGCGGTGAGCACGGTGTTGCCCTGCGCGGCCAGCTCGTGCAGCAACTCCGCCAATCGGCACCGCTCCGAGCCGTGCAGACCCATCCCCGGTTCGTCGAAGAGGATGAGTTGCTCCCGCCGCACCTGGGCGAGCAGGACCGCGAGTTCCATCCGCCGCGACTCCCCCAACGAAAGACTGCCGAGCCGCCGCCGCGCGTGCAGATGGCCCAGCCCGGTTCGCAGGAGGGCCCGCAAGCGTCGCGCCGCCCCTTCCGTTCCGGTCGAGACGGGAAGCTCCGTCCAGTCCTCCAGCGGCGCCTTCCCCCAGGCGCTCCAGCTCCGCCCACCGACCCGGAGATCGTCGGCCTCCCGCAACCCCGTCAGGCTCTCCACGGGCCGCGCCGGGGCCTCGGCACCGCAAGCCGGACAGATCCGCGGGGCCGGCCACTCGCGACTTCGCTCCCCGCAATCGAGGCGGAGCGCCCGATCCCGCCCCAACGCGAGTTCCAGACCGTCGGCCAGCCGCCGCCGGCGCTCGGGCTGCCAGCGGAAACGGTCCAGGAGCAACCAGGCGTCCTCGGGCAAGATTTCGGGGCCGTCTTCGATCCGGAGCAGTTCTCCGCCTCGCCACACCCGGGTCCAACCGCCACGCAGGAGTTCCGCGGCCTCCGCCCCAGCGACGGCGGAGTAAAGGAAGAGGGCCTCGCCGGGGCGCAAGTCCCCTCCCTGCTCCAACTCCGCCAGCAAGCGGTCCCGGGTGGCGGGCCGCCAGCACGAACCGCATCGCGGGCAGACCCGTTCCAGCGCCGCCTCCCCGCTGCCGGCGGCCACGGCCAGCAGCGGCCAGAGTGCCAGGACCTCGCCCACCTCCGCGCGACGACGCGCCCGCGGGACCTCCCCCGCCCAGGCCAGGATCGGTCGCAGCCCTTCGACCCGCGCCGCGGGCGCCCGTCCACCCTCCGTCGCGGGAGGCCCGGGCAGGCTGCGGGGATCGGCCAGCACGCGGAAACGCTCCCGGGCCAGCGGCGCCAGCACTCCAAAGAGCAGCGCGCTCTTGCCCGCACCGCTGGGTCCGTGGATCGCGGTCCAGGCGCCATGCGGCAGATCCAGATCGACGCCCTGAAGATTGCCCGCCCGGGCACCCCGCACCCGCAACACGGTCATGCCTCGGCTCCGTCCCGTTCTCCCAACGGGGGATAGTCCGGCCCCCGGCCCGCGCGCAGGACCGCGCGCAGTTCCTCGCACAGCGCCGCCGGGCCGGCCAGCAGATTGCGCTCGAAGATCCAATCGCCCCCCGGAACGATGGTGTCCACTCGGCCCCCTGCCTCCTCCACGAGCAAACCGCCCGCCGCGACGTCCCAGGGACTCAGGTGCAGCTCCCAGAAGGCGTCCAGCCGCCCGGCCGCGACATAAGCCAGA
The DNA here is from genome assembly GCA_964454065.1 of uncultured Planctomycetales bacterium. Taxonomy (GTDB): domain Bacteria; phylum Planctomycetota; class UBA1135; order UBA1135; family UBA1135; genus CAYVRL01. Next base: position 3,802 of record CAYVRL010000216.1, read on the forward strand.
TCGGAGGCCGCCGACCCCATGCGCCGCACTCCGCGCTGGCGCAGGAACAGGCGCTCGAAGTTCTCGAGGTTGTTGTCGAGGAGCAGGTGGCGGCGATACGGGAATCCGGTGGCGAGGACGGCGTCAGCCAAGCGGGTGGTGGAGGAAACCCGGATCGATCGCCCATTGCAAGCGGCCCCGCGCCCCCGCGCGGCGCGGAAGCACTCCTCGAGCCGCGGGAGATGAACCACGGCCAGTTCCGGCCTCCCGTCCACGAGCAGCGCGATCGAGACCGCGAAGCAAGGCAGGCCCTGCACGAAGTTGACGGTGCCGTCGAGGGGATCCACGACCCACAACCGGCCCCCGGGGCCCTCGGGAGGACCGCCGGTCGCGGATGCCCCCGCGGCATCTTCCTCCGACAAGATCCGGTCCCCCGGGAAAGCCTCCCGCAGGCCGGCGAGCAGGAAGCGCTCGCTCTCCAGATCCGCGACGCTGACCAGATCCCGGGCCGCGCTCTTGCTGTGGACCTCGCCGGCTCGGAGCCGTCCGAAACGCCGCATCAGGAGTCGTCCCGCCCCCCGGGCAAGTTCTTCGACCGTCTTCAGCGCTGTTTCCGCCATGGCTTCCCGGTCCCGCAGGCCTTCCACCCTGCGCCGGAAGCGGCATTCTAGGCCCGGGGGCCCGCCCCCTCGTTCTTCAAAGTTTTCCCGAATTTTCTGTTCTTTTTGCTTGAAAAAAAAACGCACTGTTTAGGATCGAAATCGATGACCCTCGAGGAGGGTCGACTCCTTTCACCCAAACCCATGAAGACATGTTTCTTCGTTCCTCCTGCACCTCCCTTCTGCTGGCTCTTCTCAGTCTTCCCGCTCCGCTGGGTGCCCAGC
>CAYVRL010000217.1:0-4656 GCA_964454065.1 uncultured Planctomycetales bacterium
CATCGCGCCGGACGATGAAGCCCTCGACCCTTGCGCTTCCTGTCATTCACGACGTTCCACACTGGGCCAGAGCGCCCCGCCAGGGGCCCACTTCCTCGACGCCTACCGCCCGGCCTTGTTGGAAGACGGCCTTTATTTCCCCGATGGCCAGATCCGCGAGGAAGTCTACGTATGGGGGTCATTCCTACAGAGCAAAATGCATGGGGCGGGAGTCGTTTGCGGAGATTGCCATGACCCGCATTCCACACGGACCTTGGCCAAGGGGAATGCCCTATGCACGCGCTGCCATGCTCCCGAAGTCTTCGATGATCCAGGTCACCACCATCACCCGACTGTCGGTAGCGCTGCCGCCGGTTCCCGATGTGTCGCCTGCCACATGCCCGCCCGTACCTACATGCAGGTAGACGCCCGCCGCGACCATTCCTTGCGGATACCGCGTCCGGACCTGAGCAAGGAACTGGGCGTTCCGAACGCCTGCGACCAGTGTCACGCCGAGCGCGGCGTGGATTGGGAAATCGATGCCCTGCGCCGCTGGTTCCCTGAAGGCCGCGGGGTTCGCCCACATTGGGCGGAGGCCCTCGCCGCCGGAAGGCGCGGGCTTCCCGGGTCGGGCGAACGGCTGGCGCGAATCTCCGAGCAAACGGAACTTCCTCCGATCGTCCGGGCCACGGCACTTTCCCTACTGGGAAACGACTCCTCCCTGAAGGATCATCGCGCGCTGGAGGAAGGTCTGGGTTCCTCTGAATCCCTGATCCGTTACGGCGCCGCCCTCGCCGCGGCGCGGCTGACCGATCCCGAAGCCCGGCGCCGACTATTGACCCCCCTTCTCCGCGACCCGCGTCGTTTGCTCCGCGCGGAAGCCGGACGGGCACTGGCGGTCGTTCCAACTCCGGGACCGGGGATTCCCTCCGAGGCGCCGGGAATGGCTCTCGCTGACTGGCTTGCCGAGCAGTACGCCAACGCGGACCGCCCCGAGGCATGGATGAACCTCGGCGTGCTTGCCATGGAGCAGGGGGAGCCAGAGCGCGCCGAGTCCTGTTATCGAACTGCCCTCGCCCGTGAGCCGGGTTTCCCCGCGGCAGCGGTGAATCTCGCCGACCTCTACCGGGCGGAGAGCCGGGATTCCGAGGGCGAAGCCGTTCTCCGCCAAGCCATCACGCGCTTCCCGGAAGATCCCGGACTCCACTACGCCCTTGGCCTGCTGCTGGTCCGCCGGGGCCACCGCGATCGGGCCTTGGCGGAACTAGCCCGTGCATCTGAACTCGCACCTGAAGTCCATCGCTACACTTACGCCTACGCCCTGGCCCTACGGGAACTCCAGAAATGACGCGACGAAACTCTACGCTGACACCTTTCACCCGGCACCTCGTGTCAGTTATCGGGAAGAAGTCACCCGGCATCTTCTTCCTGGTTCTGCTCCTCCCGGGATGCTTCCTGAGCCAGACCACGACGGAGAGGGCGTTGGATCCGGCGGTGTTACGGACTTTGGCGCCTGGGCAAACGACCGCGACCGAGGTGGCGGAAAGCTTGGGGGCACCGAGCCGAGTCGTGGAGATCGGCAAGAGGTCGGCATGGCTCTACGAACACCTGCGGGAGAAACAGGAAGGAGTCTTCTTACTGCTGCTCGGCCTGTATGGAAAGGACACCCAAGCGGACCGGGTGTGGGTCTTTTTCGACGAACGGGGTGTACTGACCCACTACGCCTCCAGCTTTCAGGCGCAGGAGGCTGAGTACGACGTTCCGCTGTTCTAGTGCCCGAGTCGTCCCCTTCCCGCGATGGGCGGATCTGGTTCGCCGCGGTATTCCTCTGCGCGGCCACCTCCGCGTGCGTGACCCTGGTCTTCGATCAAGAAAGAGCGGGACGACCGCCCCCCGAGGCGGCACTTCTCCAGCTCCAACCCGGAAGCAGCGATCTAGGTGATTGCCTACGCTTGCTCGGTGCCCCCAGCGACGTGGAAGAAGAAGGCAATGGAGCCATCCTGAGCTGGGGGTGGGAAGACCACCACGCAACCTCGTTGGCGGTTTCGATCCCTTTCGGACGAATGATCTCACCCTCTGGCCAATACAGGAGCCGCCATTCGATGCCCTCTCGAATTCGCCTCCGCTTCGATTCGCGGTGGCAACTCCAAACCGTCCTACTCGCGGACCCCGTCCCCCCGCAAGCTCAGTAGAAATCCACGTTCTGGCGGCACTTCTTGATCCAATAGAAGTCGAGAGAGAGCAGGCCCGCCAGGCCCCCAAGAGCGACGAGATACGCGGGCAACAAATCTCCAGCGGATCCGCGGAGGACGACCAACGACACCAGCAGGAGCAAAGTGAACCACAACGGCATGCGCAGCCAGGCGATGACATGCAGGCGGGCCCGTCCGGCGCCATCCTCGAGCAAGGGACTCGCGATCCGCTTGCCCCAAGCGTTCAGCCCAGTGGTGACGGGTAGGATTTCGGTCATCATCGTCAGTAGTGCGATCGCGTAGCCGACTCGTAGATAGAGAGCGACACCGAAGCCGATCATGCCCAAACCATGGTGGATCATCAGATCCTTGCGCGGACGGATCCCGTAGCGCAGCCTTCCAAAACCCATCCAAAGGTAGTCGGCGACCAAGTGCCCATAGACCACCAACATGCCATAGCGCATCCAATCGCCGTCATCCTGGCGGTAGAGGAAGGCCTCGGTCCAGTGAGGGGCACCGGTCAGCAGAGCGGCGGTCCCGATTCCGGTCAGAACCGCGGCACCGGCACCCCGCGACAGCTTGAAAGCCCGCGGGTAGACCGGTTCCAACCGCAGCAGGGTCAGTGCGTGCAGGATGGAGAAGAAGAGGACCGCGGCACCCAGGGGCACCCAAGTATGGAGCATCGTGTCATTCTATCCCTCCGAAACGTCCGTGGGGCGACTTAGAATCCGCATCCCGCCACCCGTCTCGTCGCCGCCCTAGCCCCTGCCTCGTGATGACCGTAACCGAATTCGCCTACAGCCCGATGTTCCCGCTCGATCCGCCTCCCACTCCGTGGCGGAAACTCAGTGACGAACATGTCTCCATCCTCGAAGTCGACGGTGAAAGAGTCCTTCGCGTCGAGCCCGAAGCCCTCGAACTCTTGGCCCGGGAAGCCTTCCACGACATCGCCCATTTCTTGCGGCCTGGTCACCTCGCCCAGCTCCGCGCAATCCTCGACGACGCGGAGGCCTCTCCCAATGACCGCTTCGTCGCCCTCGACCTGCTCCGCAACGCTTCCATCGCCGCCGAAGGCGTCCTACCGATGTGTCAGGACACCGGCACCGCGATCATCATGGGCAAGAAGGGCCAGCGAGTGTGGACACCCGGCCGCGACGAGGAAGCTCTGTCGCGTGGGGTCTACCGCTGCTATACCGAGAACAACCTGCGCTACAGCCAGCTCGCCCCACTGGGGATGTTCGAGGAGCGGAATACAGCATGCAATTTGCCCGCGCAAATCGATATTCACTCCGTGGATGGCAACGAATATTCCTTCCTCTTCTTGGCCAAGGGCGGGGGATCCGCGAACAAGACCTACCTCTATCAAGCGACTCCAGCGATCCTCAACGAAGAAGCCCTCCTCTCCTTCCTCGACGAGAAGATCCGCAGCCTCGGCACTGCTGCCTGCCCTCCCTACCATCTGGCCGTCGTCGTGGGCGGGACCTCCGCGGAGCAGAATCTGAAGACGGTCAAACTGGCAAGCGCCCGTTATCTGGACGGTCTGCCCACGAGCGGAAGCCTCAGCGGACACGCATTTCGCGACCTGGCGATGGAAGGCAGAATTCACGCCCTGACTCGAGCGAACGGCATCGGGGCCCAATTCGGCGGCAAGTACTACTGCCATGACGTGCGGGTGGTGCGGCTCCCGCGACACGGGGCTTCCCTCCCGGTGGGCCTCGGGGTCTCCTGTTCCGCCGACCGACAAGCATTGGCCAAGATCAGCGCCGAGGGCATCTTCCTCGAGGATTTGGAGCGCGATCCGGCCCGCTTCCTGCCGGAGCCTCCCGCTGCCGCCAGCCACGACGTGGTGGAGATCGATTTGAGGCAACCCATGGAGGCGATCCGGGCCGAACTCGGCAAGCACCCGATCAAGACCAGGCTTTCCTTGACCGGACCGATGATCGTCGCCCGCGATCTCGTACACGCTCGACTGCGGGAGCAGCTCGCGAAGACCGGTGAACTCCCCGATTTCTTCCGCGATCACCCGGTGTATTACGCCGGCCCCGCGAAGACCCCGGAAGGCTACGCCTCGGGATCCTTCGGCCCCACGACCGCTTCCCGAATGGATCCCTACGTGGATCTGTTTCAGTCCCACGGCGCCTCCCTGGTCATGCTGGCCAAGGGGAATCGCTCGCCCCTGGTGGTACAAGCCTGTAAGCGTCACGGTGGGTTCTACCTGGGATCGATCGGAGGTTCCGCGGCCCGGCTCGCCAAGAATTGCATCAAGGAAGTGGAATGCGTGGCCTTCCAGGAATTGGGAATGGAAGCTGTGTGGCGCATCGAAGTGGAAGCCTTCCCGGCCTTCATCATTACCGACGATAAAGGGAATGATTTCTTTCTCGGTGACGGCGCAGCATCAAAACGAGCCGAGACCGGGCTCCTTCCGGACTTCCGGTGCTAGCCTAGTGGCATGGGCACCGTCCCTGCTCTCTTCCTGCTCCTCCTT
>CAYVRL010000218.1:0-4647 GCA_964454065.1 uncultured Planctomycetales bacterium
CCCAGTGCCGCGCAGGCCAACCCCTCCGCGGGTGCCTTCTTCGTCAATGGAAACGACGGCGAGTTCCGGGGCCGCACCGAGAACATCCTCGGCCCCTATGGTTCCCGCTTGACCAACATCGGTGGCCTGGCGATGCAGTTCGTCTTCCTCGACGACACCCAGACTTCGATGATCCTCCGCGCGGTCGAAAAGTCGAACAAGGTCCAGGAGCTCAACAGCTCCACCATTTCGGCCCAGAACTCGCAGCGTGCTTTCATCACGGTCCTGAACCAGATCACCTACGTCCAAGACATGAACGTCGAGGTCGCTCAGGCCGCCCTGATCGCGGATCCGGAAGTCGGCGTGGTGAGTGACGGGATCGTCCTGGACGTGCGCCCCACCATCTCCCACGACCGGAAGTACATCACTCTCGAGTTGCGCCCCACCGTGGCGAGCTTGAAGCGGCCGATTCCCGAGTTCACCTCCTCGCTGGCGGGCCTGACCACCCCGGTCACCTTGCAGCTTCCGGAACTCTCGGTGGCGAGCGCCAATACCACCGCCCTGATTCCGGACGGCGGCACCGTGGTCATCGCCGGTCTCAAGAAAACCACCGACATCGATCAGCGGGCCGGGATCCCCATCCTCAGTGACATCCCGATCCTGTCCTTGCTCTTCAAGGCCGAGGGCTCGGCCAACGAAAAGGAGGACGTGATCGTGATCGTGACCGCCCACATCACCGACGCCCGCGAAGTCGCGGAACAGCTCGACAAGCAGATCGCCGAGTCGAACTGACCTCCCCTTCGCCGCTCCAAGGCCGCCGTTCTCCCGCGGGAACGGCGGCCTTCTCCTTCCTGGACGCGATCCTCCGAACCGTTCCCTCTCTCAGGCGGGAAAGCCGTAGTTCTCCACGAGGATCGGAAGGAGCTCGGAGAGCTTACGGATCCGGTGATCCGGGCGGCAACGAGCCGCGAGGGGTTGGTATTTCCCCGATCCTTCGTGCAGGACCGCAATCATGCCGGCCCGCCGCGCGGATTCCACGTCGTTCAGAGGGTGGTCCCCCACGTGCATGGCGGCGCCCGGCTCCACACCCGCGGCGGCAGCGGCCCGCGAATAGAGCTTGGGGTTGCTCTTGGCAATCCCCTGCTGGTCGGTGATGAAGATCAGGCCGCGATGGATCCAGCGCACCAAGCCCAACCGGAGGATCTTCTCCATTTGCTTCATGGTGAGACCAGCACTGATGATCCCGACCTTGACCCCCCCCCGGTGCAGAGCCGCCAGCAGCTCCTCGGCGTCGGGACGGACTCGCAGCTCCCGCCACTTGGCCTCGTGGTAGGCGATCACCCCGGCCATGACCAGCAGAGCGGGGTTGACCTCCGAAGTGGCGGCGGAGGGGAGACGCTCCAACAGGCGGTTGTAGTGCCGATCGTCGTTCGAGCCGAACTCGGCCACCACTTCCCGGAGTTCCTCCATCACCCGCTCGCGATCCGCGCGGAGCCCGTGGTCCAGCATCGCTTGGACCGCCTGGCGGCGCGCGCTGTCCGCGAACTGCGTGGAGGAGTAGAGGGTGTCGTCGATGTCGAAGAAGACGGCGCCGAGTCCCATGTCCTCAGAGTAACGGAACGGCTGCCACCAGGGCACGGGTCCGCGGATGGCGGGGGTTCTGGAACAAGTCCTCCGAATTCCCGCATTCCACGATCCGCCCGCCATCCATGACCGCGGTGCGGGGGGCGAACTGGCGGGCCAGCGCCAGATCATGGGTGATGAAGAGCAAGGCCATCCCCCGCTCCCCTTGGAGTCGCTTCAACAGATCGAGGATCCGCGCCTGGACCAGGACATCCAACGCCGAAACGATCTCGTCACAGATCATCAGTTCGGGATCGAGAGCCAAACCCCGCGCGATCCCGATCCGTTGTCGCTGGCCACCGCTGAAGGCGGCGGGACGGCGATTCGCGTCGGTAGCCGACAAGCCGACCATCTCCAGCAAGGCTTCGGCTCGTTTCCAGGCTCGTCGACGGCCCAGGCGCCGATGGATCCGCAAACCCTCGCTCACGCTGTCTCCCACCTTCATCCGCGGGTCCAAAGCCGATCCGGTGTCCTGGAAGACCAGGGAGAGACCGGGGCGGTAGCGGCGCCAGCTTCGCTCCTGGAGACTCAGCAGATCGACGGGGGGAGGGGTGCCGGGGCGCCGGGGCCTCCAGAGGGCACGGCCGCCGGAGGCCGGAACCAAGCCGACCAGCGCCCGCGCCAGGGTGCTCTTCCCACATCCCGACTCTCCCACCAGGGCCAAGGTCTCCCCCGGCGCAAGGCACAGATTCGCGCCCGCCACGACCTCGCGCCAGCTCCGTACCGATCCGCTCCAACGCCAGTCCTGCGGAAAGCGAACCCGCAGATCCCGGAGCTCCAGCAGGGGAAGGTCGGTCCCGGCCTTCTCGGACTCGGAAGGAGGATTCAAGGCCTTGCCTCCCAGCGGGGCACCGCGGCCAACAAGGCCCGGGTGTAGCTCTCCCTCGGCTCCTTCAGGATCCGCGCCCGATCGCCCTCCTCCACGATCCGTCCCTGGCGCATCACCGCCAAGCGGCTACAGATTCGCGCCAGGACCGCGAAATCGTGGCTGATCCAGAGCAGCGCCAACTCGCGCTCCAGTCGAATCTCCGCCAGTCTGTCCAGGATCCGCGCCTGCACGGTCACGTCCAAAGCGGTGGTGGGCTCGTCGGCGATCAAGAGTTCGGGTTCCCCCGCCAGCGCCATGGCCAGCAGGGCACGCTGGAGCATGCCACCACTCAGCTCATGGGGGTAGCTCCGAGCCACCCGCTCGGGTTCGGTGAGACCCACTTCGGAGAGGAGATCGCGAACCACGTCCTTCCGCTGCGCACGACCGAGTTCCGGACGGTGGACTTCCAGACTCTCCTCCACCTGCCTGCCTACCCGCAACACCGGGTTGAACGCGCTCATGGCCTCCTGGAAGACGATCGCGATCCGACCGCCGCGGAAAGGACGCAAGAAGGATTCCCCTCGGCCCAGGAGTTCGGTCCCGGCGAAACGCACCGAACCCCCCAGCACGCGAATCCCCGGAGGCAACAGACCGAGGATCGCGAGCGCGCTCAAGCTCTTGCCGCTGCCCGATTCCCCCGCCAAACCGAACGCCTCCCGAGGTCGGATCTGGAAGGACACACCGTCCACCAGGATCCGTTCCCGCCCAGCCGCGACCAGACCCAGGCGTAGACCCTCCACCACCAGCAGGGGTTCCGTAGACACACCGCGATTCTAGGATCGGGAAGGGGGTCCACCGAAGGGAGCCACTTCCCTATTCTGCTCCCGTGGACCGGGTTCCCTCCCTCGGCATCGTCTCTGCACGCGGATCCCGCTTGTCCACGGCTCCCCTGCTGCTCTCTCTCGGTCTTCTCCTGGCCAGTGGCTGTCACCCCTCCCGGACCGGCCTGGCGGTCGCCAACCCGGCCGACCTCGAAACCCTGGACCCCCAGAAAGCCATGGGAAGCGCCACCGAGAGGGTATTGCTGGCTCTCCACTCCGGACTGACCCGCCTGGAACCCGCGACTCTGCGCCCCCTACCCGGACTGGCCGTCTCCTGGGAGCGAAGCCCCGACCGGCGCGACTGGGTCTTCCACCTCCGCTCCGGGCTCCGCTATTCGGACGGAAGCCCGCTCGTGGCCGAGGACTTCCTCCAGAGCTGGCTCCGGGTCCTCGATCCCGCCACCGCTTCCCGGGGCCGGAACTGGCTCTTGGATCTCCGGGGGGCGCGGACCTGGCGCCCGGGTGATCCTCCACCCCCTGGCCTGAGCGCGGGTTCGGGACGCCTGGAGGTCCATTTCCTCCACCCCGCGCCCGCCTTCCTGGAGCACTGCGCTTCTCCACTCCTGGCCCCCTTGCCCCCCGCCGCCCTGGGGGGCCGACAGGAGGTCGGCACGGTTTCCAGCGGTCCCTTCCGCCTGGCTCTTCGCCGTCTCCGAGACCGGGTCCGGGTGGTCCGGAATCCCTGGTACTGGAATGCCGCGGCGGTGCGGCTCCCGAGCATCGATTTCCTGACCGTGGAGTCGGGCTTCACGGCCTTGAACCTCTATCTGCATGGGGACGTGGATTACCTCTCCAACGTCCCTCCCCTGGCGGTGCGACCGCTGCGGGCCTTGGCCCGAAGCCCGGATCCGGGGCTCGCCGCCCGCTTCGCCCCCCACCGGGAACTCGGCACCGAGTTCTACCGTTTCAACCTCTCCTGGCCCCCCTTCCAGGACGTGCGGGTCCGCCGCGCCTTGTGCCTGGCCATAGACCGCGAGGCTCTCTGCGCCACCCTGGCGAGCGGGGAACGCCCTACTTCCCACTTCCTCCCCGAGTGGCTGCCTGGTTACCACCCCCCGCCGGGCCTGGCTCACGACCCGGAAGAGGCACGTGCCCTGCTCGCCGCTGCCGGTTACCCGGGGGGCGAGGGCTTCCCAGTCCTCGAGCTCCTCTACAGTAGTTCCGAGACCAACCGGATCGTGGCCGAAGTCTTGCAGGAACAGTTCCGTCGGGAACTCGGACTGCGCTGTCGCCTCGCCAATCAGGAGTGGAAGGTCTTCTTGAACAACCAGCGCGCCCGGCGTTACGTCCTGTCCCGCTCTTCCTGGATCGGAGACGACCACGATCCGGCCGGTTTCCTCGCGATCTTCCGCGGTG
>CAYVRL010000219.1:0-4635 GCA_964454065.1 uncultured Planctomycetales bacterium
TTTCCGATCTGCCCTTCGTCGAACGCGGGGACGTCTTGTTGTTGGGTGCCACCACCGAGAACCCGTCCTTCGAGATCATCGGGCCCCTGCTTTCCCGTTTGAGCGTGCACGTTCTTCGTCCCCTGGACGAGGAAGCCTTGATGTCGCTCCTGCGGCGGGCCCTGGCCGATCGCGAACGAGGACTCGGGGCGCGGCGGCTGCGGGTCCGGGAAGAGCAGTTGCGGGCGCTCGCGCGCTTCGCGAGCGGAGACGCGCGGCGGGCGCTGGTGGCGCTGGAGGCCGCGGCCCGGCATTCGGACGTGGGCGAGGCGCTGGACGACGGGGCCCTGGAAGCGGTCTTTCAGGGCCGTGCCTTGCTCTACGACAAACGAGGGGATGCCCACTACGATCTGATCAGCGCCCTGCACAAGTCGGTGCGTTCCTCGGATCCGGATGCCGCCCTCTACTGGCTGGCGCGCATGCTGCGCAGCGGGGAGGATCCGCTCTTCCTGGCCCGGCGCATGGAACGGATGGCCAGCGAGGACATCGGCCTGGCCGATCCCAACGCCCTGCGCCTCGCGGTGGCGGCCCGCGAGAGTTATCGCTTCTTGGGCAGCCCCGAGGGAGAACTCGCGCTTGCGGAACTCGTGGTCTATCTCGCGGTGGCGCCCAAATCCAACGCGGTCTATCGCGCGTGGAAGGAAGTGGGGAAGGAAATCGGTGATGCCTACGCCCACCCGGTGCCCTTGCGGCTGCGCAACGCGCCGACCGGGTTGATGAAGGAACGGGGTTGGGGGCGGGGGCAGGAGTACGCCCACGATCGTCCGGACGCGATCACCGGAATGGAATGCCTGCCCGACGCCCTCGCCGGGAGGCGTTACTATCGACCCACGAATCGGGGCGTGGAGGAGCGAATCGCCGCCCGCCTGGAAGCCCTGCGCGCGGAGATCCGAAAACGGCGCTCCCGGCCCGCGCCCTGAACGAAGGGGCTTCCGGGTTGCCGAGGGGGTTCAGGCGCGGAAGCCCTGGGCGTGGCCGAGGGAACCGGCGAGGAAAGCGAGCTCGGCGCGGAAACCGCAGGCGCGGAGCGAGAGACCGTTGCGAGAGAACTCGTCGAAGACGGTCTCCAGATCCGCGGCCGGAACGCCACTGAGCAGGAATTGGCCTTCCGGAAGCAGACGCCGCACCAGCGGGGCGGCGTCGTCGAGAGGGGGGACGCGGCCACCGCAGCCGAGCAGGGTTCGGAAGTAGAGGGGCCGGGCGGGGAGTTCCTCCAGCCGGGCGCCGAGGTGGAGCTGGGTGGGGGAGTCGATGTGCTCGCGGACCGCGGCGAAGGCCTCGCGGTCGTCGGGGTGGAGGGCGACCGCGACCCGGGCGAGCCCCAGTGCCACGCCTCCCAGGGCCGCGAGGGCGGCGCCGGGACCGGCGGCGAGCAGGTCGGCGCGGGCGCGGACGGAGGCCTCGAGCCCTCCCAGCGGACTGACGGCCTGCAGTGCGAGCAGACCGCCGTCCCGTTCCCAGATCGCGAGTCGCTCGGCGGCCGGGCGCAGATCCAGCGGCACGGGGTGTACGGGCGGGGGGGACGGGGGTTCGGCGTCCCGGCACAAGAGGAAGGAACCCAGGCGTTGGATCGCGGGCTGATTCACGGTTCCTGGACTTCCGCGCCGCGGCGGAAGCGTTCGAAGTCGGGGCTCAAGCCGCGCCGCTCCAGTTCCGCGCCGAGCCGCATGTGGGTGATCGCGCGGCGGAAGCAATCCGCGGTGCGCGCGACCAGGAGATTGGGTTCGGTGAACTCCTCCGGGCCGCCGGGCAGCTCCTGGAGGAAATCGGCGTGGCGCTTCTCGAGCACGCGACGGTCGAGGATCAGGACCACGCCGCGGTCCTCCTCGTTGCGCAGCAGACGGCCCACCCCCTGACGGAACATCGCCAGCGCACGGGGCAGGTAGATGCGGTGTCGCTGGGGTCCGAAACCCATGCGTGCTCGTTGCGCGTAGTGGTAATCGTCGAGGACCCCGAAGGGCAGCTTGGTGACCACCACGTATTCGCAAGTCCGACCCGGGAAATCCACGCCGTACCAGAAGGTGTCCAGGCCCAGGAGGACGCTGTCCACGCGCTCGCGGAAGCGCGCCATCACTTCTTCCTTGCCGAGCCCGGGCATGCCCTGCCAGTAGAAGGGAATGCCACGGGCCGCGAACTCCGGTGCCAGCCGCTCGCCACTGCGTTGCAACACCAGGCGATTGGTGAACAACCCGAGGATGCGGCCCCGCGTGCGCTCCCCGAGGAACAGCAGGCAGTCCTCCACGTAATCCAGCCAGTCGTTGCCGTGGCTGCCGACCGGACCATAGGCGGGGGCGTCCTCGGGGATGCAGACCAGGGCGTTGCGGGGATCGAAGGTCGGGGGACCGGCGAAGGTGCGCACCGTGCGCCCTTCCCGATCGCCGCGCTGCTCCTGAACGATGTCGAGGCCCAGGTACCCCTTCATCGCCTTGAAGCCGCCCTTCAAACGCGCCGTGGCACTCACCAGCGCGGCGCTCTTCAAGGAGGGAAGGAAGACTTCCCCCAACCACTTCTGGGGCAGCAACCATTTCAGGCACAGGATCGGTTTGCGACGATGGTCGAACTGCACTTCGTAGAGGAAGTCGTCGCTGAAGTCGCCCTCGTCGCCTTCGCCGAGGGAAGGATCCTTGCCGCCGAGCCACAGGTGCAGGCCCTCGCGCCAATGGCCGAGGAGTTCCAAGGGGATGCGCAGACTCCAGCGCAGGCGACCCGAACGGCGGTCGGCCAGAGTGCCGAGTTCCTCGATCACGGTGCGCAGCGCGCTGTCGAGATCGTCCACCGCTTCCTTGAAGTGCCGCAGCGCGGTGGCGAGGGCGTCGCCGGGTCCGGTCTCGAGGTAGTCGTGGAGGAGGAAGGCACGTTCCTCGGGGCCGAGGCGCTCTCCGATCTTGCCCTTCCAGGCGAGGTAGTGGCGTAGCTCGCGGACCACTTCGTGGCCGCTGCCGTCGAGGCGTCCCGCGCCCTGGCCCGCGTCCCGCGCCGCTTCGCGCAACGGAAGAGCGCCCTCGCCTTGCGGGAGTCGAGAGAGGATGCGGGCCAGCCGCTCCAGCGGGGCGCGGTCACGGCCACGGCCGCGGAGGAGGGTCGCGGCGAGCTTCTCCACTTCCTCGAAGTCGATCTCGAAGGAGCGGGCCGAAACCGTGACTTGATGGAGGTGGTCGCATTCGTCGAAGACCAAGTGGCGGAAGTGATCCGGTTGGGCGAGGACGAAGGCGTGATTGGTGACGCTCAGGTGGGAACGGGCGGCGCGCAAGCTGCGCACCCCGGCGGCGCAGCGGCGGGCGGCGCGACCGATGCAGCACAGGGGGATGGATCGGACCGAATCGACCATGCGCCGGGCGCCGCGCAGCACCCGGGCGCGGCTGCCGAGCGGCACTCCCGGATCCAGACCGAAACCATCCAGGTCGGCGGAGGGGTCCTCGCAGTAGTGCAGGGCGAGGCGTAACCAGGTGGCGCGGGCGATCGCCGAGCCGCTGCCCAGGTCGGGAGCGGAGTCCACGATGGCCCGCCCGCAGATCGAATTCGCTCGCCCCTTGAGCATGCTCACCCGGGGGAGATCCGTTTCGGGCAAACCGGCGCGACGCAGGAGGGCCAGCGCCCGGGGCAGTTCTCGGAAGTAGGCCTGCTCTTGCAGCGCCCGGGTGTAGGTGCTCACCGCGCAGCGGATGCCGTGCTGGTGGGCCCAGAGGAGGAGCGGGGCGAGGTAGGCGAGAGTCTTGCCGGTGCCCGTGGGGGCATCGGCGAGAAGGAGTTCCCCACGGGTGAGGGCATCGCGCACCGCGTGCGCCAGGGCCCGTTGTCCGGGCCGTTCCACGCCGCCCTTGCCGTCCTGGGAGAACTCCTTGGGAAGGAGATCGAAGAACCGCTCGAGGATCGCCTGATGGGCGTCGTCCAGGGATGGATCGAGGCCTTCCTTGCTGGCGGGGAGGGAGGGCTCGGAGGCGAAATAGGCTTCGTACTCGAGGGCGAAGGCGGGCTGGATGTCGGCCAGGGAACGCTCCGGTTCCAGCGGGGCGGCGTCGAGGTCCGCACCGTAGAGGCCGTCCTCCAGCGCTTCGTGGAAGAGGTCTTCCTCCGTTTCGGCGGCGTAACGACTGGGGCGGTCGAGCAGGCGGCGGGCGAGTTCCAGCCACTCCGCGGCGAGGCCGTCGTCGTCGATGCTCGCGCAGAGTTCCTCCATCGAGCGACCGACGAGTTGGCGGAGAGGATCCTCGCGCTGGAAATGGGAACGGATCAACGCCTCCAGCAGGCGGCGAAGTTCGGGAGGACGAAACCGCTCGGGGGGCGGGGAGGCGAGGAGATCCCGCCACAAGGAGGCAGCGTTGCGCACACTGCGCCGGGGGCGCAGGAAACGGGCGAGATCGCTGATCGCGAGCACCACCGGGGGGGTCGCCTCCGGGAGCGCATGCTGGAAACGGGCGAGGAAGCCGGAGGCGTCGTCCTCCACCACGAGCGCGCGGCCGGCGAGCGGGGCGAGGAGATCGGGGAGGGCCTCGCGCCAATCGGGGAGCGAGTCCGCGGACGGGGGGAAACCCAGCGCCTGCAAACGGCGAAGCGGCGGAAGTTCCCCGCTATCCGGAAGTTGTGGGCGCAACCAGG
>CAYVRL010000220.1:0-4625 GCA_964454065.1 uncultured Planctomycetales bacterium
AGATAGCCCGGGACCGCCTCGTCGAAACGGGTTTCGGCACCGGTCACTCCCACGCGACCCAGTGCGTAGAGGAAACCACGACCCGCCCGCGCGGCCCGCCGCACCCGATCCGAGGGACTGGTGGGGGCGGCGAAGAAGATCGGACAGAGATCGTTCTCGGCCGCGGCCGCGCACATGGGCGCCGATTCCTCCCAAGGCAGATCGGGGAGGATCAGCGCGTCCACTCCAGCGGCCGCGGCCTGCCCACAGCTCCGTTCCCATCCCCGGCGCAGGAGCGGGTTCACGTAACTCATCAGCGCCACCGGAACCTCTCCCCCCGCCGCCCGGAAATCGTGAATCATTTCGAGGATTCCGGCGAAGCGGGTGCCCGCCGCGAGGGCCCGCTGGGAGGCCGCCTGCAGGACCGGTCCATCGGCGATCGGGTCGCTGAAGGGCACTCCCAGCTCGATGCAGTCCGCGCCCGCCTCCTCGAGCGCCTCCAACGTGGCTCGCGTGCACTCCAGGCCGCCGTCCCCGGCGCACAGGAAAGGCGCCAGGCCCTTGCGATCCCTTTCCCCCATCGCGGCGAGCCGCGCTTCCAAGCGGTTCGGGGTGAGCGCCTTCATGCTCCTCCCTCCCCATCCGAATCCTTCCCCGCCCTCGCGGCCGCGGCGCGGCAGGCGAGCACGGTGTCCAGATCCTTGTCCCCCCGCCCGGACAAATTCACCAGGACGCGACGGCCGCGCAGTTCGCGCTGGTGGGCGATCACCCAGGCCAACGCGTGGGAACTCTCGAGGGCCGGCAGGATGCCCTCGTTCTCGGCGAGCAGCGCGAAGGCGCGCAAAGCTTCTTCGTCGGTGACGCTCTCGTATTGGGCGCGCCCCCGCGCGTGCAGGGCGGCATGTTCGGGACCGACCGCGGGATAGTCCAGGCCGGCGCTGACGCTGTGGGTGGCGCGGATCTGACCGTCCTCGTCCTGCAGGACCCAGCTCCGACAGCCGTGCAGGACCCCGGGAGCGCCGCCCGCGAAACGAGCCGCGTGACGACCGCTCGCGATTCCGCATCCCCCCGCCTCGACCCCGGTGAGGGCCACGTCCTCGTCCGCGAGAAAGCCGCGGAAGATGCCGATCGCGTTGCTGCCCCCGCCCACGCAAGCCACGACCCGGTCCGGCAAGCCCCCGGCTTGAGCCAGGGACTGGCGCCGGGCCTCGCGCCCGATCACCTGCTGGAAGTCCGCGACCAGGGACGGAAAGGGATGCGGGCCGAGGGCGCTGCCCAACAGATCGTGCGCGTCCGGATCCCCGACCCAGGCGCGGAGTGCCTCGTTGATGGCGTCCTTCAAGGTCCCCTGGCCGTGTTCCACCACTTCGATGCGCGCCCCCAGCAGCTTCATCCTTTCCACGTTGGGACGCTGTCGGGCGGCATCCACTGCCCCCATGTAGATTCGACATTCCAAACCCAGCAGGGCGCAGACGGTGGCGGTCGCGACCCCGTGCTGACCGGCGCCGGTCTCGGCCAGGATCCGGGTCTTGCCCATTCGTCGGGCCAGCAGCGCCTGCCCCAGGCAGTTGTTCAGTTTGTGGGCGCCGGTGTGGAGCAGGTCCTCCCGCTTCAACCACAACTCGCAGCCCAGCCGGGCGGAAAGCCGTCGGGCCGGGGTCAAGGGCGTGGGACGACCGGCGTAGTCGCGAAGGAGGGCCGACAACTCCTCCTGGAATGCCGCCTCCTCGCGCGCGGCCAGCCACTGCGCCTCGAGTTCCTCGAGGGCCGCGATCAAGGTCTCGGGAGCGTAGAGCCCCCCGAAGTCACCGAAACGAGTGGAATGTTTCATGGTTTCACTCCAGCCAGCGCCAGCCGGGCCGCGGCCACGAAGGCGCGCAGCGCGGTGGGATCCTTGCGCCCCGGGGCGCACTCCAGGGCCGAGGAGGCGTCCACTCCCCAGGGCCGGACCGCGGCCACCGCGGCGCCGACGTTGCCGGGGCCGAGGCCGCCCGCAAGCAAGCAGGGCGCGCGCCGGGCGAGCGCAGCCGCCCGCTCCCGGTCCACCGGCAGGCCGGCCCCCCCCGGCGCCCGGGGATGATCCAGGACGAAGGCGAAAGCGACCGGGCGCCAGAGCTCGAGTTCGGCCACGGCCCCCTCGGCGACCCCCAGACGGCGCAGGATCGGCCACGGGAAGGCACGGAAGTCCTCCGCACGCTCCCCGCCACAGAGCTGCACCGCGCGGGCGCCGCTGCGCTCGCAGAAGGAGGCGGCCAGGGCCGGAGTCGCATCCACCAGGACCGCGACCGGAAGGACTTCGGGGGGCAGCACCGCGACCAGGGACGCGGCGGATTCCGCTTCCACGGAACGAGGAGAGGGAGGGTAGTGCACGAACCCCACCGCATCCGCACCAGCCGCGACCGCGGCGCGGGCGTCCTCCACGCGCCGCAAACCGCAGAGCTTGATCCGGGGACAAGGGAAATCCTTCACGATTCCACCCTCCCGGCCGCCGGGCCCAGAAGCGGATCCGAGAGCCATTCGCGAAGGCGGCCGCGGGGATCGGGGGCCCGCATGAGGGCGCTTCCGACCAGGGCGGCGTCGGCTCCGGCGCTGCGCACCCGGCGCAGTTCCGCGGCTCCGCGAATTCCACTTTCCGCGACCCGCAGACGACCTGCCGGGATCTCGGGGAGCAGGCTCTCCACCACGCCCAGATCGACTTCGAAACTGCGCAGGTCACGGGCGTTCACGCCGATGCAATCCGCGTCCACGGCCAGCGCCCGTTCCAGTTCGGCGGCGGCGTGGACCTCCATCAGGACCGCCAGGCCCAGCTCGCGAGCCAAGGCCGCGAGTTCGCCGAGGCGCCCGTCCGGCAGACAAGCGACGATCAGGAGCACGGCGTCGGCCCCGGCCGGAACGCTCTCCCAAACCATTCCCTCGTCGAGCAGGAAATCCTTGCGCAGACGCGGCAGCCCCGCGGCGGCGACCGCGGACAGGTCCGCCAGCGACCCGCCGAAGTGATCCCGTTCGGTCAACACCGACAGCGCGGCGGCGCCCCCCGCGGCATAGGCCCGCGCCCTCGGCCCATGCTCGGAAGCCGTGTCCAGGGTGCCCGCGGAAGGGGAACGGCGCTTGCATTCCGCGATCAGGGACAGGCCCGGGCGGCGTAGCGCGGCGCGGAAGGCCTCGCCGCGGGCGGGATCGGGCCGGACCCGGGAACGCAGCGACGCGAGCGGCTCCCGACGGCGGCGCGCCGCGGCGCGCGCGCGCACGGATTCCAGGATGGACGCGAGTGCGGCATTCGGCGTCCCCATCAGGCGGCCTCCTCCCCCTTCCCCGGAGCCAGCGGAAAGGCGGCCCACCGCTTCAACAGGCGCCGCGCGGCCCCGGAATCCAGGGCCTCGGCGCAGCGTTCCCGGGCCGCCTCGGCATCCTCCTCCACCGCGGCCACCAGGAGGGCGGCGGCGGCGTTGTAGAGCACCGCGTCGCGCAAGGGCCCCTTCTCCCCCGCGAGCAGCCCAACGAGCAGCTCCAGGTTCCGGGCCGCGTCCCCGCCCCGCAGGGCCTCCACCGGCGCCGCCGCGAGCCCCAGAGCGGTGGATCGCGCGGGCAGCGGCGGCACGGCGCCGACCCGCAGGATCCGATTCTCCCCGGCCAGCGTGAGTTCGTCGGCCCCGCCGGCGCCGTGGACCACGTAGGCCCGTTCGGAGTCGAGGGCGGCGAGGGCGCGGGCGAGATCCTCCAGGCGCGGCGCGAAAGCCACACCCAACAGGTGACGACGCACCCGCCCCGGATTGCAGAGCGGGCCCAGGAAGTTGAAGAGCGTGCGGATCCCGAGTCGCCGTCGCAAGGGCGCCACCGCGCCCAAACCGGGATGGAAAGCGGGGGCGTGGAGGTAAACGATTCCCAGTTCCGCGAGCATCCGCTGCGCCACCGCGGGGCTCGGCGCCAGCGATACCCCCGCCGCTTCCAGGAGGTCCGCGCTGCCGCAACGCGAGGACTGGTGCCGATTGCCGTGTTTGATCACGCGAGCCCCGGCCGCGGCGGCCACCAGGGCAGCGGCGGTCGAGAGATTGAAGCTGCCCAAACCGTCCCCCCCGGTGCCGCAGGTGTCGATGGCTTCGGGAAAGCCGTGCTCGAAGGGGATCATCGCTTCCCGCAACGCCGCCGCCGCGCCGGCGATCTCGGTGGCGGCCTCCCCGCGCGCGGCCAGCCCGCGCAACAAGGCGGCCAGCTCCTCTTCGGCGAAGTCCCCCGCGAGAACGGCTCCGAACAACTCCCGGCTCCGTTCCGTGGACAGGACCGTGCCCGCCTCCACCTGCCGCGCGGCTCGCTGGAGCGCGCCCTTCATCGCGCCGAGACCGCCTCGCCCGCGGCGGCCAGGAAACGGGCGATCAGACGATCACCCTGCGGAGTGAGGATGGATTCGGGATGGAACTGCACGCCCCAACGGGGCAGTTCTCGGTGGGCCACCCCCATCACCAGGCCGTCCTCCGTCCACGCGTTGAGACGCAGTTCCGAAGGCAGTGCGTCGCGCACCGCGCGCAGGGAGTGGTAGCGACCCGCGGTGAAAGGATTGGGCAGACCCGTGAAGAGGGCGCTGTCGTCGTGGTGGATCAGGGAAGCTTTCCCGTGGACCGGGACCGTATCGGGAGACCGCCGGCCCCGCC
>CAYVRL010000221.1:0-4609 GCA_964454065.1 uncultured Planctomycetales bacterium
AGCGGAGCGAAGAGATCGGTTTCGAAGT
Organism: uncultured Planctomycetales bacterium; assembly: GCA_964454065.1. Lineage (GTDB taxonomy): Bacteria > Planctomycetota > UBA1135 > UBA1135 > UBA1135 > CAYVRL01. Next base: position 29 of record CAYVRL010000221.1, read on the forward strand.
TGTTCGGGACTTCCTGGGCGACCGCGGCGATCCGCTCCAGGCCCAGGCCCACGTCGATGTTCCGTTGCGGCAGGGGATCCAGGCGCCCGCCTTCCCCACGGGAATACTGGGTGAAGACGAAGTTCCCCACTTCCAAGAAGCGCCCGGGAAGGGAAGGGAGCCCCTCCCGAGAGGGCAGGTCGGCCCCGGGATCCTGATCGAAGTAGAGTTCGCTACAAGGGCCGCAAGGGCCGTTGGGCCCCTTGGAGGGCGCCTCCGCGGGCCAGAAGTTCTCCTTCTCGCCGAAACGGTAGATCCTGTCCTCGGGTAGGCCGACCTGGTCCCGCCAGATCGCGTAGGCCTCGTCGTCGTCCAGGTAGACGGTGGCGACCATCCGCTCCCCGTCGAAGCCCAGCACCCGGGTGAAGAACTCCCATTCCCAGGGGATGACCTCCTTCTTGAAGTAATCGCCGAAGGAGAAGTTCCCCAGCATCTCGAAGAAGGTGTGATGCCGTGGAGTTCGGCCCACGTTCTCCAGATCCGGAACGCGCAAACACTTTTGAACGGTCGTGGCCCGCTTGCGACCGCTCGTCCCACGTCCCAGGAAGTCGTCCTTGAACTGGTTCATCCCGGCTCCGGTGAAGAGCAGGGTCGGATCCTGGGCGGGGACCAGGGAATCGGAAGGGAGCCGTTCGTGGCCCCGCTCCTCGAAGAAAGCGAGAAAGCTCTCGCGGATCTCGGCGCCGGTTTGCGGTCGGGACATCGGGGGGTTCGAGTGGCTGGGAAGCGGCGCATTCTACGCGCCAGGGCCCCGATCGGTCCCTCCGGTCGAAGCCGAGGGAAGGAGGGGGAGAGCGCTAGCTCCGGGCGGGGACCCGACCGCGGCCCGGGGACGGAGCGGCGCCCTTGGCCCCGGAGGTAGCGGTGCGCCCCGCTTCGGCCTGTGTGGGCTTCTCGGCCCCTGGATCCGAGGTCGGACTGGCGGACCCGGGGACGATGGAACGGTTTCCCACCTTGGATCCCAGATCCTCGAGGAGGTGGTTGCGCAATTGCGAGGCCAGGTCCGGATTGTCGATCAGGAGCTGACGCACCGCTTCCTTGCCTTGGCCGAGACGGAGTTCCTCCTGATCGGGGAGCTTGCAGGAGAACCAGGCCCCGGCCTTGCTGATCAAGCCCGCTTGCAGACCGAGTTCGATCAGGTCTCCCTCGTAACTCACGCCGCGACCATAGAGGATGTCGAACTCGGCGCGCCGGAAGGGCGGAGCGACCTTGTTCTTGACCACCGTGGCCTTGGTGCGGTTGCCGATGATCTCGTCGCCCTGTTTGAGAGCGCCGATGCGACGGACGTCGATGCGGACCGAGCTGTAGAACTTGAGCGCCCGACCACCGGGGGTGGTCTCGGGGTTGCCGAACATGACCCCGATCTTCTCTCGCAGCTGATTGATGAACAAGACCACGCAGTCGGTCTTGCCGATGGCGACGGTGAGTCGCCGCAGCGCCTGGGACATCATCCGCGCTTGGAGACCGACGAAGGTATCCCCGATTTCGCCGTCGATCTCGGCCTTGGGAACCAGCGCGGCGACGGAATCCACGACCACGATGTCCACCGCGTTGGATTTGACGAAGTGCTCCACGATGTCCAGGCCCTCTTCCCCGTAGGACGGTTGGGAGAGGTTGAAACGGAGCCCATCGAGATTGACTCCGAGGGCGCGAGCGTATTCCGGATCGAAGGCGTGTTCGGCATCGATGTAGGCCGCGTAACCGCCGTTGAGTTGCGCCTGGGCGATCGCCGAGAGCGCCAGCGTGGACTTGCCGCTCCCCTCGGGACCGTAGAGCTCGACCACTCGGCCACGGGGAAGCCCCCGGCCGCCGAGGGCGAGGTCCAGGGCCAGGGAGCCGGAAGAAATGCCGCGCACCGCGGTGATGTAGTCCCCCGTCATCTGGATCACGGAGCCGGTCCCATGACTCTTCTCGATGGCGGCCAGGGCCTCGCGGAGGGCTTTCTCGCGGTCGTTGGAAGGGTGAGCGGCTTTGCTGCGGGGCGTCTTTTTGGATGTGGCCAAGGGAACCTCCTGTTCGGGTTTTGTTCGGGTCGAAGTGTAGGCCGGCCCGCGGTGCGAATCCAGCCCTCTCCTTGCTGACGTTCCGGCTCCTCCAGGTTACCTAGAAAAGGACGAAATCCCGAAGCTCCCGGAAACGGTCCTCCAGATCGGCCCGTTGGGCTTCGGCCAGAGCCGCGGTGGAGAAGCGCTCGACCGTCAGCGAGGCGGCCACGGTGCCGTAGGCCATCGCGCGGCGCAGGGAGGAGGCCTCCAGGTCCCCGGCCTCCGCCAGCGAACCCAAGAAACCACCAGCGAAGGAATCCCCTGCCCCGGTGGGATCCACGACTTCGGTGGTCGGGTAGGCGGGCAGGGCGAAGCGGAACTCGGGGCCGAACAGGAAGGCTCCATGTTCCCCCTTCTTGATGACCACCACCCGCGGTCCCATCGCCCGTAAGCTCTCCCCCGCCCGGACCAGGTTGCTCTCCCCCGTGAGCATGCGGGCCTCGCCGTCGTTCAGGATCAAACCGTCCAGACGTCGGAGGAGCGCCAGGAGGTTGCCGTGCTGGGTCTCGATCCAGAGGTCCATGGTGTCGGCGAAGACCACTTGGCCCCCCAATTCCTCGAGCATCGCGAGCTGGACATCGGGCCCCATGTTGGCGAGGAAGACGAAGGGACTGCCCCGGTAGGAGGGAGGGGCAACGGGTGCCTCGGCCAGGACGTTCAACTCGGTGAGCAGGGTCTCGGCGGAATTCATGTCGCCCTGGTAGCGTCCGCTCCAGCGGAAAGTGGGGCGGTCGGGGAAGACCTTCAACCCCGAGAGGTCCGCTCCCCGATCCCGCAGGGGTTCCCAGGCCGAATCGGGAAAGTCCGCTCCCAGATTGGCCGCGATCCGGACCCGCGTGAAGAAGGAAGCGGCCAGGGAGAAGTACACCGCGCTCCCCCCCACCACGTTCTCGACGCGGCCGAAGGGAGTTTCCACGGTGTCGATGCCGACGGAACCGATGGCGACCAAACTCATGACTGGACCTCCTCGAGGATGTCTTGGCGAGAGGAGCGTTTCCCGGAGAGTACCCACACCACCCCTCCGACCAGGCCGACGCCGACCTGGGTGGCGAGGCGGAAGCTCACCGAGACCGCCACGCCGAGAGTGAAGCTGGAGCCGAAGCCTTGGAAGAAACGCCCGTAGAGGGTTTCCCCGATTCCCCAGCCCGCCGGGGCGACCGGGACCGAGGAAACGGTCTGGACCACGGGGAAGATGGCTCCGATCTCGCGTGGCCCCAGCGTGGAACCGAGCGCCCGCCCCATCGCCCAGAAGGACAACGCGCCGCAAGCCTGCAGGGCGGCGGAGAGCAAGAGCGTCCCGAGGAGCAGTCTCTGGTGACCACGGTAGACGATGAGTGCTTCGTCCAGACTCTGGAGCTTCTCGGAGGCGGGCAGACGTCGCCACAGCGCGTCCAGGTGGAAGAAACGGCGCAGGGTCGGGGAGAGATAGGCCCGGACCCCGAACAAGCCAGCCAGGAGCAAGCCCAGGACCATCCAGCGCACGTGACCCATTTGGCCACCGAATTCCGATGCGCCACCCAGGAACATGACCAGGACTCCGAGCAAGAGCAGACCGAAGAGACCGATCACTCGGTCCACGAGCACCGAGACCGCGGCCCGGGCCCGGCCCTCCTCCATTCCTCGGGCCACGAGTACGGCTCGGACCAGATCGCCGCCAGTCAAACCGGGAAGGACGTTGTTGAAGAAGTAACCGACGAAACAGAAGCGCATCGCGCGCCAGAAGGGAAGGGGGGTGCCGATCGCCTGGAGGAGCAACTGCCAGCGCCAGGCCACCACCGCGAGCAACACCGCCCAGAAGCCCAGGGAAGCCGCGACCCAAGCGGGGCGGAGGCCCTGGAGCAGGGTGAAGAAGCCGGGCTGGACCTCGGCGCCGGGCGGCATGGTGCTGCTCTGGAGGAGCGGTCCTTCCGGATCCTCGGGACGAAAGCTCCAGGCCCCGTCGAGTCGGCCTTCGAGCTTGCCCTGGAGGAGGACTCCCGGTGTCCCCTCGGGGCCGGGCAGCCGCAGGCGGTCCCGGGTCTCCACGTGGCTGGCGACGTACCAGACCAGGACCGCGGCGACGGCCAGCTTGAGGAGGAGGCCGGCGATTCGTTTCAAGTCAACGGGCGGCGGAAGGGGCGGCGAAGCGGAGGATCAGGGCGCGGCGGCTGCGACACGCCTCCGCGACCGAGGGATCGGAATCCCCTTCTCCCCGCTCCAGGGCCAAGAGCACCGTGCGCAGGCCGATGCGGGCCAGTACGCCGCGGCCGGTGACGGCTTCGGGAGCGCTGCGGTAACGACGGGCCAGCCCCGCGACCAGGCGGGCGGCCTGGAGGGGATCGCCGAGGGCCGCGTGATCGACCTCCTGGAGGGCGGCGGCGGCCCGGGCTCCGAAATCCGGGGCACCGGCGGTTTCGACCGCGGCGGTGTAGTCGGCGACGGCGGCGGCGAGATCCCCGCTGGGCTCGGTCGCGGGTAGCCGCGCGTGGGCGTGGTCCACCCACCAGCCCGCGTAGTC
>CAYVRL010000222.1:0-4603 GCA_964454065.1 uncultured Planctomycetales bacterium
CGCCTCGGCCTTCGGAATGGGGCGGCTTCCCCTCGACGCCGACCTCCGCCGCCTGCCCCTGGGAGTCGCTTCCCTGGCGCCGCTGGCCGCCCGCCTGGCCGCCCACCCCGACGATCCCGGCCCCCTGCGCCTGGCCTACCCCTTGGCCGGGTTGCCGCCCGGGGAAGCCCGCCGGGTCGCCGAGGAGATCCTCCGCCGGATTCCCGCCTCCTGCGCGCTGGAATGGCGCGAGAACGGCCGTATGCGGCCCATTCCGCGCTGAGATCCGCGTGCGAAGGGGCTAGAATGGAGGATTCCCTCCCTCCGGTCCCCTCCTCGAACGCGTGAGCGAAACCAGTCCGCCGTTGATCCTCCAGAGCGATCTCTCGATCGTGCTGGAGACCGCCCATCCTCGCTTCGAGGAGATGCGGGACGGCCTCCTGCCCTTCGCGGAGTTGGTCAAGTCACCGGAATACCTCCACACCTACCGGATCAACCCGATCTCGGTCTGGAACGGAGCCGCCACCGGCCTGAGTCTGCGCAAGGTGCTGGGCTTTCTGCGCCGCAACGCCCGCTACGGCGTCCCGCCCAACTTCGAGAGCGAGCTGAAGCAGTGGTTCGGGCGCTACGGCCTCTTCCGGCTCGAGGCCGACGCGGACCCCCAGTCCCTGCGCCTGCGCTGCGCCCGGCCCCGCGTCTTCCGGGAGCTGCTCCACGACCCCACCTTCGCCGACCTGCTCCGGGACAGCGACCCCGACGCCGGGTCCGCCCGGCTCGCGGTGGGCCACCGCGGCATCCTCAAGGAATGCCTGATCCGGCTCGGCTATCCGGTGGAGGACCGCGCCGGCTACGTGCAGGGCTCTCCCCTGGAGGTCCGCTTGCGGGATCGCTGTCGCTCCGGCGCCCCCTTCCGGTTGCGCCCCTACCAAGAAGAGGCCATCACCGCCTTCCACCGCGGCGGCAGCGCGCTCGGGGGCAGCGGGGTGGTCGTCCTGCCCTGCGGGGCCGGCAAGACCGTGGTCGGGATCGCCGCGATGGCCGCGGTGGGTGCCCACACCCTGGTTCTCACCCCGAACACGGTGGCCCTCCACCAGTGGCGCGAGGAACTCCTCGACAAGACCGAGCTGGAGCCGGAGCAGATCGGGGAGTACTCCGGCGAGCAGAAGGAACTCCGCTCCGTCACCCTCAGCACCTATCAGATCCTCACCTATCGCCGGACCAAGGAGGAGGACTTCCTCCACTTCGATCTCTTCCGCCGCGGCGACTGGGGGTTGATCATCTACGACGAGGTGCATCTGCTGCCCGCTCCGGTCTTCCGCGCCACCGCCGAGATCCAAGCCCGCCGTCGCCTCGGCCTGACCGCCACCCTGGTGCGCGAGGACGGCAAGGAGGACGAGGTCTTCTGTCTGATCGGTCCCAAGCGTTACGACGCTCCCTGGAAGGATTTGGAACGGCGCGGTTACATCGCCACCGTGGAGTGTCTGGAGGTGCGGGTCCCCCTCGACGATCGACTCCGACTCGAGTACCTGCGCCTCGAACGCCGCCATCGCTTCCGCTTCTCCTCCGAGAACCCACGCAAGATGCCGGTGGTCGAGGCCTTGCTGGCCCGACATGGCGGCGAGCGGATCCTGGTGATCGGCCAGTACCTGGATCAGCTCCACGCTTTGCAGAAACGGCTCGGGGTGCCGCTCATCACCGGTCGGACGCCCACCGCCGAGCGGGAAAGGCTCTACGAAGCCTTCCGCAACGGGGAGGAGAAGGTCCTCCTGGTCTCCAAGGTGGGGAACTTCGCGATCGATCTCCCCGACGCGAACGTCGCCATTCAGGTCTCCGGCACCTTCGGCTCCCGTCAGGAGGAAGCCCAGCGCTTGGGGCGGATCCTGCGCCCCAAGAGCGATGGCAGCCGCGCCCATTTCTATTCCCTGGCCACCGAAGCCACCCGCGATCAGGAGTTCGGCGAGAAGCGCCAGCGTTTCTTGACCGAGCAGGGCTATTCCTACGCGATCCTGAGCGCCGAAGCCTTGTTGGAGGAAGCTCGAGAGGAACCATGCGCCTGAGCTTGGCCGCAACCCTGGGCCGCCGTTCGGATAGCGAATTGCTGGCCCTGCACGATACCTGGGTGGGTGGCGCTCCTGCCGCCGACCGTGCCACCCGACTGCGCACCCTGCGCCAGCGGATGGCGGATCCGGCCTCTGCTTCCGGGATGCGGGCGCAGTTGCCGGACAACGCGGCCACCGTCCTGGACGCCCTGCTCGCTGGCCCCAAGGTCGGGATGGGGCTGGAGTCCCTGCTCGACGCCTTGCATGGCAGCGGGATCAAGGCGGGCGGCCTGCGTGGTGCCCTGGCGGAACTGGTCGGGGTGGGCCTCGCCTGCTCCGGGCGCGTCCACGGCAAGACCCCCGAAGTTCGCTGGGCGGTGCCCTTGGAACTGCGCGAAGCCCTCCAGGGTGCCCAGCGCGACGACCGCGAACTACCGGAACTCCTGACCCTGCACGGGCACCTCGAACGATGGTTCCGCAAGAGCGGCAAGCCTGCCGCCGAGGCCGAGGAAAAGGCGCGGCGCATGTACCGCTTCCTGGCCGCCGAGGCTTCCCTCACCGGGCGACTCGAAGATCTGGATTCCGATCTCAGTGAACTCCTGCGCTTCGCCGTTTCCGAATGGGGAGGCGTGGTTCCGGTGTCCGCGCTGCAGAGCCGGGGAATCGGTCCCCGGGATCTACCGGGGCTCCGCAAGGCCCTGGAGGAGGCTTCCCTGGGTACCGTCGGGGACCTGGATCTGGAGCGCTTCGGCATCCGCCAGCGCGGTCCGGTCCTCGCCGTCTTCAATGAAGCCGTCCTCGCCTGGTTGCGTCGGGACGCGGTCCAGAATCCGGTGTCGCCCGCCGAGTCCGCTTCGGTGGGCGTGGACTTCGTCTCCAACTTCGCCCGCTTCGCCAGTTTCGTCGGCGACGAGACCGTGCGCTTCACGGTTCGCGGGGCGATCTTCAAGAGTACCGGACGGCGCATCGCCGAAAGCTTGATCCCCAATCCGGGGCGCGAGTTCCGCCGCCGTGAGGTCCTGGAACTGGAGTACCGCTTCGCGCTCGCCTACCGGCTCATCGATCGCACGGGGGAGCGTTCCTTCCTCCTCACCGAGGCGGGGCGGACCTTCCTCCGCCAGCCGCTCGCCGTGCAACAGAAGCAAATGCTCGACTGGTTGATCGAGGATCTGGATCTGCCCGGCGACATGGCCCACCAGTTGCGGTTGCGACGGATCGCGCTGCGTTTCCTGAAGCGGCTCGAGCCGGGCCTCTGGTACGACGCGATGTTCCTGCCCTTCGTGGCCCGGAACCATTACCTGGCCACCTTGTCCCGCGAGCAGCCTCCGGGAGCCGATCCGGCGAGTTTCCCCGTGCGCTCCTCGGCCGACTTGCGTTCCCTGGCCTGGAATCTCTTCACTTGGATTCGCAAACACCTCTACCTGCTCGGGGTGGTGGAAATGGGCTACGACGCGGCCGGCCACGCCTGCGCGCTGCGCTTGACCCCCTTGGGAGCCGAACTCCTGGGGATGATTCCCTCGCGAGAACTGGAAGGAGCCGGTCATCTGGTCGTCAACCCCGATTTCGAGGTGGTGCTCTTCCCCGAGGAACGCTCCCACGAGCTGATCTTCCAGCTCGATCGCTTCTGCGATCGGGAGTTCAGCGACAGTTTGATCCATTACCGGATCACGCCCGGCAGTTTGCATCGCGCTCTGCAGCAGGGTTTCGATCTGGACGAGATCCTGGAGTTGTTGCGTAGCCGGAGCCGCACCCCGTTGCCCCAGAACGTGCTCTACTCCCTGGAGTCCTGGGCTCGGCGGGACGGGATGGTGACCCTGCACGAGGATGGTCGTCTGGTCTGCGACAGCCCCGAGATCCTGGACCGTCTGGAACTCCACCCCGAACTCCACCGCCTGGGCGTGGAACGGGTGGACCGCGCCACCCTGCGTCTGCGCGGGCGGATCGATCAGGAGCGGCTCTCGGGCTGGGTGCGGGACTTCGGGGTTTCCCTGCGCATCGCTTCCTGATGGGGATGGAACCCCCGCGCGGGATTTGGGCCATCGCTTCGGGCCTCGCCGATCTGGAGGAAGCGTCGCTCTGGGCCGAGGCCGCCGCACCCGCCGTCGCCTGGAGCTTCCGACTCCCCGCCTGCGGGGAACGGGCCGCACTGGGGATGGCTCGCTTCCTCCGTCGCCGCACTTCGTATTTCGCCGTCCATGCGCGGGCCGACTGGGCCCTGCTCAGCGATGCGGACGCGGTGATCGCCGGGGCCCGCTCCCTGCCCCCGGGAATCCTCGCCCAACGCTTCCCCGAACTCCCGGTCGCCGCCTCCTGCCACGCACTGGACGAGATCGATGCCGCCGCCGCCCGAGGTGCCCCCTTCGTCTTCTTCGGGCCGATCTGGGACACCCCCTCCAAGCAGGGAATCCTCGCCCCCCGCGGACTCGAGGAGCTCCGCGCCGCCTGTGAACGGTCCATCCCCGTGATCGCCCTCGGAGGGATCCTGGAGCCGGAGCAGGCGGAGGCTTGCCGGGAGGTGGGGGCGCATGGGGTGGCGGTCCTTCGCGCAGCCCGGAATCTGGCCCCCTTCGGTGGACCTTCCTTCG
>CAYVRL010000223.1:0-4560 GCA_964454065.1 uncultured Planctomycetales bacterium
AGCTCCCCGAGCGGAATCATGTTCGGGCCATCCGAGGGGGAGCGAAGGGGATCGGGGTGGGTTTCGACGAAGAAACCGTCCCAACCGTTGGCTGCCGCGGCGCGGAGCAGGATCGGGGCGCGGCGCCAGTCCCCACCGGTCCGACCGTCCTGCCCGGGACGCTGGACCGCATGGGTGGCGTCCAGGATCACGGGATAGCCGGGGCGACGCAGTTCGGGAAGGGCGGCGAAATCCACCACGAGGCGCCCATAGCCGAAGAAAGTGCCCCGTTCGGTGAGGAGGATTCTCTCGTTTCCGGTGCCGGCGACCTTGGCGGCCGCGTGGGAGAGGTCCTCGGGGCCCAGGAACTGGCCCTTCTTGATGTTCACGGTCCGCCCGGTCCGCCCCGCGGCCTCCAGGAGGTCGGTCTGGCGACAGAGGAAGGCCGGGATCTGGAGGACGTCCACCACTTCCGCGACCGGGGCGCATTGTTCCGGCAAGTGGACATCGGTGAGGACCGGTACCGAACAGCGCTCGCGGATGGTGGCCAGGATCTCCAGCCCGCGCGCCATGCCGACTCCTCGCGGAGCGTCCGGGGAAGTGCGGTTGGCCTTGTCGAAGGAACTCTTGAAAACCCAATTGAGGCGGAGGCCGCGCAGTTCCTCGGCGATGGCGAGTGCGTAGTCCACGGTCTCCGGCCCCTCGATCACGCAGGGGCCGGCGATCAGGAGAGGCGGGGGGCCGGAGCCCACGCGCAGGCCGGGGGCGATTTCGAAGTCGTGAGCTGCTTTCATGGATGGACGAGGACGGGGAGGCGGAAGCCGGAGAGACGGAAGGAGAAGGGGGTATGGCCGTGGGCATCACCGTCCACCTGGACGGGTGCGGAGTCGGATCCTCGGACCTCCACCGATCGTACGCGTCGGTGGAGTACGGCGCCGGAGCGGTGCATCCGGCCGAAGAGGGATGCCAGCGCGGCGCGCCCTCCCGTGGGCAGGTCGAAGCGCCGGAAGAGATAGATCTCCCACCAGCCGTCGTCGTACTCGGCGGGACCGAGGCGCAGCGCGGGGGTTCCGTAACTTCGCAAGTTGGTGGCGAAGCCGTAGGCGAACTCGCCGAGTTCCCGGCCGTCGGCGATCACCCGCTGGGGGATGGGGCGCCAATCCTGGACGGTGGCCAGGACCAGGGGAAGGTACTCGATCTTGCGCATCCGTCCCCGCCTCCGATCCTCCATCCGGTGGACGATCTCCGCGTCGAAACCGAAGCCCCAGACCATGAAGGCGCGGCGACCGGCTTCATCCTCCCCGACATCGAAATGTTGCACGCGCCCCTGCTCGATCAAGGCGAGGACCTCCTCGGGGTGTCCCGCGATCCCGAGTTCGGTGGCGAGGACGTTGCCCGTACCGAGAGGAGCGAGCGCCAGCGGCGGCGCCGAGTCGGGGAGTCCGGCGAGCACCGCGCTCAAGGAACCGTCACCACCGACCACCACCAAACGATCGGCGCGGTCGGCGGCGGCGTGGGCCCAGGCGGCCGCATCGCCGCGGTCGCTGCCGGTGTGTACGTTCACGCTGTGGCCGCGGCGCAGCAGCTCGCTGGCGATCGCCGCGGCGTGGGCGGGGGCCCGGCCGCGTCCCGACGACGGATTCGTAATGATTTCGACCTGCATGAGCGAGCCGCGGGGGATAGTTTAGCTGCCCATGCCGCGTTACCTCCTCAGTGGTACCGGAGGATTGCTCGGCGCGGGGCTGGCGGCCACCCGGCCCGACTCCGCGGAGTTGCACCTCTTCGGGCGGCGTCCTCCCCCGCGTTGGCAGGGCCTCGCGGAGTTCCACGAGGGCGACCTCCGGCACCCCGAGGCGTTCGCGGACTGGGTTCGAATCCTCCGGCCCGACGCCGTCTTGCACGCGGCCGCGCTCAGTCGTGTGGGGGACTGCGCCGCGAACCCGGCGGCCTGCCGGGCGGTCAACGTGGCACCGGTGGCGCCCCTCGCCTCCGCTTGCCGGGCTCACGGAGCGGCCTTGCTCCTGGTTTCCACCGACATGGTCTTCGGAGGCCGGGCGGATTCCTATCGCGAGGAGGATCCTCCCGACCCCTGCAACCTCTACGGGCGGACCAAGGCGGCGGCGGAGCGCTGGGTGATCGCCGCCGGAGGAGCCGTCGCGCGTCTCCCCCTCCTCCTCGGAGCCTCCGGCCCCGGATTCCGCGGCGGCGCGGACGCGGTGTTGCTCGCCGCCTTGGCCGCCGGGGAACGTCCCACGCTGTACCGGGACGAGATTCGGGTGCCCGTGGCGGCGGAACTGGCCGCGGAGGGGCTCTGGCGGTGGCTCGCCGACCCTCTCCGAGGGATCTTCCACCTGGTCGGAAGCGAGGCCCTGAGTCGTGTCGAACTCGGGCGCCGTGTTTGCCGGGCGCTCGGAATCCCACCGAACTTCGAGTCCCTTCCGGTGCCTCCTCCCCCGAGCCCTTCCGCCCGCCGCCCGCGTCGACTCCATCTCCTGGCGGAGCGCAGCCGGGAGCTCCTGGGCTGGGATGCTCCCGATTTGCGACAATCCCTCGCCCGTTGCCTGCCCGCTTCCCCATGACTGCTTCCGCCGCCCCTGAATTGCCCGCCCGCTACACCCCTGGTGAGATCGAGGAGGATCTCTACCTCCGCTGGGAAAGGAGCGGCCTGATGACGCCACCTCCCCAGAGCGGTCGTCCCAGCTTCACGATCATGATCCCGCCGCCGAACGTGACCGGGGTCTTGCACATGGGGCACGCTCTCAACAACACCATGCAAGACATCGTGGCGCGGCATCGGCGGATGTGCGGCTACGACACCCTGTGGTTGCCGGGGACCGACCACGCGGGAATCGCGACCCAGGCCGTGGTCGAGAAGAAGCTCTACCGCGAACGGGGTGTGACCCGCGAGGAAATGGGCCGCGAGGCCTTCCTGGCCGCGGTTTGGGAATGGCGGAAACATCATGGCGATCGCATCCTCGAGCAGCTGCGGCGCCTGGGGGCGAGTTGCGACTGGTCGCGCACCAAGTTCACGCTCGATCCGGACATGTCCCGAGCGGTGCGCACCGCCTTCGTCCGCCTGTGGAAGAAGGGGTTGATCTACCGCGGAGCACGCCTGGTCAACTGGGACTGCAAACTCCAGACAGCGATCTCCGATGACGAGATCGAGTACGAACAACGGAAGGGGAAGCTCTGGTACCTGAAGTATCCGGTGCAGGATCGTCCCGGGGTCTTCGTGACCGTCGCCACCACCCGCCCCGAGACCATGCTCGGCGATACCGGGGTCGCGGTCCATCCCGAGGACCCGCGCTATCGGGAGCTGATCGGGCAGCGTCTGTCGTTGCCCATCCTGGAGCGCTCGATCCCCCTGATCGCCGACGACTCGGTGGATTCCTCCTTCGGTACCGGCGCGGTCAAGGTGACCCCGGGCCACGACCCGGCGGACTACGAACGCGGCGCCCGTCACCACTTGCCGATCGTCAATCTGCTGGAGAAGGACGGCCGCTTGAATCAGGAAGCCGGCCCTTTCGCCGGAATGAGTCGAGAGGAGGCTCGCGCCGGGGTGGTGGCCTGGTTCGAGGAGCATGGCCTGCTCGAGAGGGTCGAGGACATCGTTCACAACGTATCCCTCTCCGATCGTTCCAAGACTCCGATCGAGCCCCTGGTCAGCGAGCAGTGGTTCGTGCGCATGGAGGAACTCGCCGGTCCCGCGATCGCCGCGGTCCACGACGGTGCCCTGGAACTCAAGCCCGCTCGCTGGCGCAAGGTCTACTTGGACTGGCTGGAGAACGTGCGCGATTGGTGTATCTCCCGCCAGCTCTGGTGGGGGCACCGGATTCCGGTCTGGTACGACGAGGACGGAGAAGCGGCGGCCTCGGTGGAGGACCTGGAGATCGGTTCTCCCCATCCGGTGACGGGCAAGCCGATCGTGCGGCAGGACGAGGACGTGCTGGACACGTGGGCATCCTCCTGGTTGTGGCCGATGGCCACTCTGGGTTGGCCTCGCGCCACCGAGGACCTGGCTCGCTTCTACCCGACCCAGTTCCTCTCCACCGCGCGCGACATCATCTATCTCTGGGTGGCCCGAATGGTCATCGCCGGCTACGCCTTCATGGACGAGTTGCCCGCGGAGCAGCGCTGCCCCTTCTCCACCTGTTACATCCACGCCACCGTCCTCGACGGCAAGGGGAGACGGATGAGCAAGTCGGCCGGCAACGGCATCGACCCGGTGGAGATGATCGAGAAGTACGGGGCCGACGCGGTCCGCTACTCCCTGATGATCCTCACCCGCGAAGGTCAGGACGTCAAACTGTCCGAGAACCGTTTCGAACTGGGGCAGCGTTTCTGCAACAAGATCTGGAACGCCGCCCGCTTCGTGCTGGGCCACCTTCGGAACGGAGTGGGGGAGCGCAACGGCGAGCGCTTGGAGGACCGCTGGATCCTCTCCCGGCTCGACGCCACCGTTGCCCGGGTCTCCGAGCATCTGGATTCCTACCGCTTCCACGACGCGGCGCAAGCCCTCTACCGCTTCACCTGGGACGACTACTGCGATTGGTATCTGGAGGCCGCCAAACAGCGGATCCG
>CAYVRL010000224.1:0-4546 GCA_964454065.1 uncultured Planctomycetales bacterium
GATGGGAGGGGAGGAGATAGCCCGCCTGCGGCCAGCCCTTCTCCCGGCAACCCCGGAGGATGGCGGCGTGTTCCCCCGAACAGGTGTGGAACCAGCGCCGCGGCCTGCGCACCTGGCGACCGAACTGGACCAGGGGCAGATCCAGGGGCGTCTGCATGAAGCCCCATTCCCACTCCTCCAGCAGCGATTGCGCCGCCGCGACGTGTTCCGCGGAGCCATTGTGGGAGGCGACCGCGATCGCCTTTTGCTCCCAGGAGAGGTCCGCCAGCTCGGTGGCGAAGACCCGGACCATGAAGGGCTTCATCATGGAGCGGCCGTAGCAGAGCACGTTGCCGCCGAAGGAATGGAGCAGCTCGCCGCCGCTGGCCCAGGCCACCGCCCCGTGGATCGTGGTTTCCGAGACCCCGTCCCGGCGGTAGTCCACCAGGGGCTCCCACTCGACCTCGCGCCCGGAGGGAATCCCCGGCTCCCGGCGGCCAAGGGGACTCGGGGGATAGAGTTCCGCCCGCGGGGAGTTGATTCGGCCGCTTCGCACCTGGGAGAAAGTATAGCGACGGATGGAAGCTGCTTGCGGGCTCCGGCTTTCCCGCGCTATGGTGGAGGAGCGCACCCTGGATGCGCTGCCGACATGATCCATGCCCCCGCCCCCGATCCTTCGGCTCCTTCCCCGCTCGGAAGATCACCCCGGTCGCGTTCCGTCCCGCGGCCCAGGATCCGCACCCTACGCGGCCAGCCGGTGGTGCTGGCCCACGAACTGGCCTGTTTCCTGGGAATGAGCTGCCAGGAGCTCCACCTCCTCGTGGTGGGGGCCGAACCGAGCTTCCCGGAGGGTTCGGTGTTCGAACTCGCGGAGGACGAACGGCGCTTCCCCTTCTCCCCTCTCTGCGGCCCCGCGCCGACGGACCTCCCGCCCACGGCCTTCACCTTGGAGGGAGTGGTCAAGGTGCTGGAGTTGATCGGAGCCGACCGCCAACCGGAACTGGGTCGCGTACTCGCTACGGTCCGGGCCTCCCTCGGAGTTGCCGGATCCTCCAACACCTAGGGAAGGACTGCGGAGAAGTTCAGGAAAAGCTTGCGCGGCCCGGCTCAGGGTTTATTCACGGCTACCAGGCACCGCCCTCGGCCCGCCATGAAGATCCCGCCGCTCCTCCTCGCCTTGCTCCCGCTCGCCCTGTTGCCCGCTTGCGGACAGGCCTTCGGACACGAACCGGTGAAGCTCCCCGGCAAGGTTCCCGCCGAACCGCCGGAGCCCTCCTCCTTCAAGGACTACATGGTCCCGCCGCCGCCCTTCTCGGACCCGGACATCTTCCCCTGCTCCGACTGCCACGATCCGGACATCCTGGAGCCGAATACCCAGCGCCGGAAGCTGGAGATGGCCCACGAAGACATCGTGCTGAAGCACGACGAGAAGAATCGCTGGTGCCTGGATTGCCACGACGCCCAGAACCGGGACATGCTCCACCTGGCCAACGGCACCCTGGTTCCCTTCAGCGAATCCTATCGTCTCTGTGGGCAGTGCCACGGGGACAAGTATCGCGACTGGCGGGCGGGCATCCACGGCAAACGCACCGGCTCCTGGAAGAAGGACGGTAAGAAGGAGTATCGGCTGTGCGTGCACTGCCACTCGCCGCACTCGCCGCACTTCGAGCCCATCCCGCCGAAACCGGTTCCGATCAAGCCCGAGCCCACTCCTTGAGTTCGGGGGCGACCTCCGCGGCGAAGCGTTCCATTCCGCGGATGACGACGGCCGGGTCGTGCTGGTAGAAATCGAACCAGAGCATCAACCGGTCCTGGGAGTGGAAGCGAGTACGGATCTGCTCGCGGATCCGTTCCGGAGTCCCGACCAGGGCGTTCTCGGTGGCTCGGGCCACCTTTTCGGGATCGACGGTGCCTTCGAGGGCGTTCCAGTATTCGCTCAAGGCGGCCTGGGCACGTTCCTCCGCCGCGTCGGCATCGGAATCGAGGAACACCATCACCGTACGCGGCAAAAAGCACCTCCGCCAGGGTCCACCCGCGGGGTGGTAGGCCTTGCTCATCCGCCGGTGGGTGTCCTCGAGGATCTCCGGGGGCGTGATGGAAAGCTGGAAGACCTGCACCGGAAGGAGGGTGTTCACTTCCTCCTGCAGAGCGGGATCGTGGGAACCGATCACGAGTCGGAGGAGTTCGC
Source organism: uncultured Planctomycetales bacterium (assembly GCA_964454065.1). GTDB lineage: Bacteria > Planctomycetota > UBA1135 > UBA1135 > UBA1135 > CAYVRL01. The sequence goes on from CAYVRL010000224.1 coordinate 2,168, forward strand.
GGCGCCAGTCCTGGGGCACGATCTTCAGGTCCTCGAAGACGAAGCGACGCGGGATCGGGATCTCCTGGACCCGACTTCCCCAGGCGGCGAGAACCCGATCCCAGTCCTCGTCGCTGCGGAAGAGGGAACGACGGAGTACGGTTTCCGGGGTTTGCCGGGAAGACAACACATCGCCGCGCAGCAGACGCAGGAAGATGTGCGCGGCCTCGCGGAAGACCTGCCCCTTGAGTGCCGGCCAGGCGGCTTCCTCCACCGCGTTGCGAGGCCCGATGCCGTAGGCGCGGTTCATGAACTCGAAACGTCCGGCGGAGAAACCGACGTGGATCCGGCGCCCTTCTCCCTCCTCACAACCGTGCAGGGCGCAGAAAGCGGCAACCCGTTCCGCGGCCGCGATCGGTCCTCCGTTGCAGAGGATGTTCATGATCGCGGAGCCGCACTCGATTCGTCGGGTACGCCGGAAGACCTGGTGGGCGAGCTGGCAGAAGTCACTGTTCAAGCCCACTTCACCCCGGAAGTGCGGGACCACCGGACGGCGGTTCCGTTTCTGCACTTCGGTCGAGAGGTGGGCCTCGGCGACCCAGGCCACTCCATATCCCAGCGCATCCCCGGCCTCCACCTCGGCGAAGAAGTTGCGGAACATTTGCGCCTCGCTGGGCAAACTGCCCCCCGCCGGGGTGTGGCTGATGCTGAAGAAGAGATCGAATTCCACGGCGCTTCGGGAACGGTCCTCAGATCGCGTTGAGACGGCCACCGTCCACCGCGAGGGACTGGCCGCGGATGTACCCGGCCTCGGGACCGGCGAGGAAGAGGGCCGCGGCCGCGAGTTCCTCGGGACGTGCCAGGCGACCTTCGGGAATCTTCGCCAACCAGTCGGCCTCGACCGCGGAGGGATCGACACCGCGGCGCTCGGCGATGGCTTCCTTCAAGCCGGCGAGCCGTGGGGTTTCGGTGTAGCCGGGCAACAGATTGTTGATGGTGATCCCCGGGGGAAGCTCCTTGGAAACGCTCTTGGCCCAGCTCGCCATCGCCCCACGAATCGTATTCGAGACTCCGAGGTTGGGAATGGGCTCGCGCACCGAAGTGGAGATCACGTTCAGGATCCGCCCGTATCCAGCGGCGCGCATCGCGGGAAGCAGGGCGCGCAGCAACAGGTGGCTGGCCATCACGTGGCGGCGGAAAGCGCGCCCGAAGTCGGCGGCCTCGGCTTCGAGGATCGGCCCCGCGGGAGGACCACCGCTATTGTTGACCAGGATCTGGGCCGGGGGAAGCTCCGGAAACTCCAGACTCTCGAGATCGCAAACCACGCTTCCGGCCAGACCAAGGGCCTCGAGCTTGTCGGCCGAACGGGCCAGCCCCCAGACCTCGGCTCCCTCTTCCCGAAAACGGAGCGCGATCGCCCTTCCGATCCCGGAACTGGCGCCGCAGACCAAGGCCACGCGTCCGGCGAGAACCGCCATCAGTCCTGGCCCTCCGCGGTGGCGAAGAAGCGGTTGCGGACTTCCCAGAGTTCCGGAAAGAAGCGATGGGGCAACCGGGATTCCAGGAATTCGCGCCCCGAGCTGCCCCCGGTACCCGGTTGCCCACCGATGGTGCGCGAGACCATCAAAACATGGATCGACCGCCACTTGGCGAACAGGGTGTCGAGGTCGAGGAGGGCTTCGCAGAGCAGGACCCAGTGATAGTTGTCCTCCGGCGTGGAATAGAGGTGCTCGAGGCAGTCCACCAGCCCCCCATTCAGCTCATGCGGCCGTGAGGTGTCGCGTTCGAGCAGCTCCTTGGGCACCGGGTGCCCCGCCGCGGCAAGGGCACGCAGGAATTCGTCGTGGATCGAGGGCTGTTCGTAGCGGGCCTGGAGCCTTCCCCGGGCGAAGGCGTCCTGATCGAAGAAACGGAAGAACCAGGGGTCGCGCAAGCCGTAGGCGAACTCCATCTCCCGGTACTGCACCGACTGGAAGCCGCTGCCGGTCCCGAGCCCGGAACGGAAACCCGCGAACTCCACCGGAGTCAGGGTGGCAAGGAGCTGGATCTGCGCACACAAGGTTTCGAGGATCGCATTGATCCGTTTCACGACTTTCAAGGCCCGCGATACGCTCCCTTCCCGCAGCGAGACCGCCAACAAATCGGTTTCGTGGAGGATCTCCTTGAACCAGAGTTCGAAACTCTGATGGATGATGATGAAGAACATCTCATCGTGATGGGGAGGATCGCTCTGCGGGTATTGGAGAGCGAGCAGCTCCGGCACACGCAGGTAGGAGTTGTAGTTCAACTCCTCGAGGACCAAACGTTCGTAGTTCGGGGAAGCCTGGCTCACCCGGGCCAGGATACAATCCCGCGATGGCTTGCTGGCTGGTCAAGGAAGAACCGGATCACTACCCCTAC
>CAYVRL010000225.1:0-4542 GCA_964454065.1 uncultured Planctomycetales bacterium
CCGCGCCCTGGCCGCCCTGGCCGCCCGAGAGCCGGTGGCGGGTGGCCAGCTCGCCTACCTGAATCGCTTGTCCGACTGGCTCTTCGTACTCGCGCGCGCCGCCAACCGCGCCGCGGAGGTTCCGGATCTCCCCTGGCGATCGTCCGGCGACTAGTCCTCCGGGCCGAGGAAGAGGATCTCGCGGAAACCGGTCCGGCCCCGCTCGCCGGAATGGCTGCGGCTCGCGTCCCGGGCGAGGATCCGCACCTCCAGTTTCCGCAGGCGCACCGGCCGTGGGAAGCGAAGCCGGAAGCCCTCGCCCGCGAGCGCGGCGGTGGGCTCCAGGCGCAGCTCCTCCTTGCGGCGGCTGTTGAGGGTGAGCTGGATTTCGGTGGGGAGATCGAAACCCGCGTCCCGGGGACCGGTCAGCGCGGGCAGGAGGAGGAGTTCGGAGACCGAGAGCGGGCGGCGGGCGTCGAGGGCGATCCACGGCTTCGTGTCCTTCTTCCCAGCCAGCCAGCGAGTCCCCTGTTCGCGGTCGAAGGCTCGTCGCGCGGCGTTGTAGGAACCGCTCACTTCGCTGGACGCGGAATAGTCCACGGTTCCCGCGGGAAAGCTCAGCATCCGGCGGAGGAGACGGCTGCCACGCCGATAATCCGCTTGCTGCAGTCCCAGGAGGCGCAGCTCCAGGGGGAGGGAGCGGATCCGGACTCGCTCCGCCCCATCGCCGCCCGGGACCGCGATCCAGGCCTCGGCCACCAAGACGCCGACATGATCCGTAGGCAGCGGGAAGCGAACTTCCCATCGTGGAGCCCGGTCCTGGGCCGCCGCGGCCACGGGATCGGACGGGATCTGGCTGTCGATCCTCTGCCCGTCCAGATACCAATCCAGGCGCAGCACCCGGGGACGCGGCTCACCGGGGAAGCTCTCTTCCTTCCGGACCGTCGCGGAGAACCCCGAGAGGTAGGCGACGCTTTCCGGTGCCCCGGTCACCACCAAATGGAGGTCGGAGTCCGCCGGGGTGTTCCAACGGGCCTCCCAGAGGTTCTTGTGCATGCGGCCGCCCGTCGAAGCGGTTGCCTTGGAGAGGGTCAGCAAGGAGAAGGGGGTGGCGATGGTCCGTTCGCCCCAGGGGGTGGACCAGGAGCCGTCTCCGTGCTGTAGGCGGATCAAGGCATTCGCGGCGGCGGGGTACCAATCGTGACTGCCCAGCCGGGTGCGATCGGCCAGACCCATCGCGCGTTCCATCCCGTACCAAGCGTAGTGAACCCAGTGCTTCAGGCCGTTGGCATCAGTGAGCGGGGCATCGCCCACCCAATGTTCGTCCAGCCATGCTTCGGCGCGGGACATCCCTTCCCGCAGGGGCTTCATCCACCGATGCGAGGCCTTGCGGCGCTGGAGGACTCGCTGGCAAGCCGCCAGACAGGAATAACCGGCCAGGGTCATGGTGTGTGTTCCCTTGCCGCCTCCGTTGTAGGAGAAGCTGCCGTCAGGAAGCTGGTAGTCGAGCAGGAAGTCGACCTGTCGCTGCCAGTAGCGATCCTCGCGTTTCCAGCCGTTGCGATCCAGGGATTCCAGCGCCACCATGGCGTACTGGGTGTTGGACATGTCGCCGCCGCCGGTGCGCCCGATTTGGCGGACATAGGTGTAGAGACCGGGATTCACGTCCAACAGGACCGCCGCCGCATCGTCGATCCGGTCGTGGTAGCGCTTGGGGTCGAGGGCATCCAGCAGCAGGCAGCGCAGCGCCGCTTCATAGGTGTGGGTGGAGGGGTGGATGCGCAGGTATTCGAGGGCCAAACGGATCGCCGGGTGGTCCGCGGGCAGACCGGATTTCAGCATCGCGTAGGTGCAGAGGGTGGTGGGACCAGCGACGTAGTCCTGAGTCGTCCACGCGTAGAAGGAGCCGTCGGGATACTGCTGGGCGAGAAGATAGTCCACTCCCCTCTCGACCGCAGCGTCCACCCGGGCGACCAGGTCTTCGTCGGGTGCCTGGGCCAGGAGCAGCGGCGCGAGTAGGAACAGGGGGTTCATTCCAGGAAGGGATCCAACTGCCCTCGTTCCAGGGCCTCGCGCGCGACGCGCTCTCCTTCCTCGATCAGTTCCGTGGCGCGGTGGAAGTCGAAGACACCGACTTCGGGCAGACAAGGGGTGAGGAGCAAGTCGGGCGGGTCGGCGGCGAGTTCCTGGCGGGAAATGCTCAACTGGGCGAAGGACATACTGTCGCCGATCACGTCCGCGAGCGAAGGACGGTGTTCGCGGCGGTCGGCGAAACGCTTCCAGAATTTGTTGGCGCGACCCACCAGCCGCCGGGCGGATTCGCCCAGGACGCCGGCGGTCTGTTGCAGGTACTCGCGGGTGCGGGCGATCGCGTCGGGGTCGGGAGCCAGATGGGGGAGGGGGCGCGGGGCTTCCTCGGGTTCCGTGGTCGCCGTTTCCGCATCGGGGTCCACCGGGGAGGGAGCCGGGGGATCCGGATCCGCGCAGGCGCCGATTTCGACCCCGCGGCGACGGAAGCTGGATTCGTGCAGATCCACCGCGATCAGATGTTCGAATCCTTGGGCTCGGGCGGCCCCGATCGGAACGGGGGAAGCGGCGCCGCCGTCGATCAGCCAGCGGCCACCTACGCGCGAGGGCGTGAACACACCGGGGATCGCGAAACTGGCGCGCATGGCGGAGACCAGATCGCCGTGGCAGAGGCGGACCTCGTTGCCGCTCTCGAGCGCGCAGGCCACCGCGCAATAGTCGAAGGGGAGGTCTTCGATGGCGCGGCGTCCGACGAGCGAAGACATCAGTTTCTCCAGACGGCGTCCGCCGAAGAAACCGGAGAGGGGCAGCACGGGATCGAGGAACCAAAGCACCCCTTGCCGGTCGAGACCGCGCATGACCTCCTCGTAGCGGTCCAGTGCTCCCGCGACGTAGAGTCCCCCCACCACCGCGCCGATGCTGGTTCCGGCCACGCCACGGATCGGGACCCCGGCTTCTCCGAGGACTCGCAGGATGCCGATGTGTGCGAGTCCGCGCGCGGAACCGGAGCCGAGGGCGATCGCGACTCCGGGGCGACGGGGGGACTTCTTGCGCGGGGAAAACATGTTCGGTGGAATCAGGTTAGCATTCCTCGATGCTGGAATTCCCCGCCGACCTCCACGAGGGCGAGGCCGTCCTGGTGAGCGCCTGCCTGTTGGGGGAAGCTACCCGCTGGGACGGTGCGAGCCGACCTGCCGCGGGGTTGATCACCGCCCTCCGCGACTCGGGTGTGGAGGTGCTACCGATTTGTCCCGAGATGCTCGGGGGCTTGGCGGCTCCTCGCGCCCCCGCGGAGCTGTGCGGCGGGGACGGGGAGGCGGTGCTCGCCGGGCGGGCGCGCGTGCGGACCGTCGCCCCCGGCCCGGACGCGGCGGCGGCGGGCGAGGAGCGAAGCGCCGCCTTCCTGGAGGGTGCGCGGCGGGTGGTGGCCCATGCCCGCGCCCACGGGGTTCGCTATGCCTTCCTCCAGGAACGTTCACCTTCTTGCGGAGTGGCCTCCACCCATGGCGACGGGGGGCTGAGGGCGGGGCCGGGGGTGGCGGCCGCGGCCTTGCGGCGGGCCGGGTTGCTCCTCGTGGCGGTCGACCCCGCGGCTCCCTCCGAGGCATAGAATCCACGGGCGATGGCCTCCGGAACCGGACTCTACGAGGAGATCCTGCGCTTGCAGCGGCGGGGAGAACCCGCGGCGCTCTGCACGGTACTCCATACCCGAGGGAGTACTCCCGGCAAGGAGGCGATGAAGATGTTGGTGCGTGGCGACGGCAGCACCCTCGGTTCCATCGGCGGAGGTTGCGTGGAGGAAGAGGTCCGCCAGCTGGCTCTGGAAGTGATCGCCGAGGATCGTCCTGCCAGCCGCAGCTTCAACTTGAACCGTCGCGACCAACCGGAGTCCGGACTGATCTGCGGCGGCCAGCTCACCGTTCTGGCCGAGCCGGTGGTGGCCCCGGTCCTGGCCCTCTTCGGGGGAGGACACGTCTCCGCCGCCACCGTGCGGGTGGCCAAGGAGTGCGGCCTGCGGGTGGTGGTCTGCGACGACCGCGAGGAGTACGCCAACGATGCCGCCCACCCCGAGGCCGACGAGTGTTGGCCGGGGCCCTGGGAAGACGCCGTCGCTCGGGTCGCCCCCGCCGAGCACCACTACTTGGTGGTCGCGACTCGCGGCCATCGGGACGACCTGGCGGTACTCCTGGCCATCGCCCGCGCCTCCTGCCGGCCTCGGTACTTGGGCCTGCTGGGGTCCCGGGCCAAGCGAGCCTCGCTCTTGCGGATGCTGGCCGACGAAGGGGTGGAGCCGGACTTCCTGGAGCGCATCCGGACCCCCATCGGACTTCCCATCGGTTCCCGCAACGCCGGCGAGATCGCGGTCAGTCTGGTCGCGGAACTGGTGCGCCTGCGGCGGCTGGGGGAGGGAAGCGGTTCCGATTCCGGTCACCCGGGCCCGGATTGACGCTATTCCGGTCGGTCCTTACCCTGGTCGGCCTTTGCTTGTGCCCGGAGGCCCCGAAAACACCCCGTCATGCTGATCAGCGCCTTCCT
>CAYVRL010000226.1:0-4539 GCA_964454065.1 uncultured Planctomycetales bacterium
CAGGGCTCCATCGAAGGGAATCACCAGGACTCCGTCCCGCCCGACTTCGAGTCGGGCCCGGACCCCCCCCGAGCGAGGCCGCACCCGCAAAAAGGCGTCGGAACCCCCGTCCCCCTGGAGGGCCGCGGGGTCGGATGCGGGCAGGGTGTGGAACTGGATCCGCCGGACGCCGACCAGGACGGCGCCGTCTCGAGCGTGGATGGCGACCAGGTGAGGTAGACCTCGGAGGAGCAATCGATACTCCGTGTCGGGGCGCAGGGTTCCATCGCTCAAATCGGCTCGCAAGGGCAAGCGAGGCCAGAGCACCAGATAGCGCCCCGCGATCTCGAAGCTCTGGAACACGGCGGGAGTCGGCTCATCCTCGGGAAGGAGGGCGAAGGCCCCCAGGCGAAGTCCAGAATCGAGGGGGGCGTCGAATTCGATCTCCAGGGGTTGGTCGAGCGCCAGGAGGCGACCGTCCTGGCCCGGCCAGGAGAGGACCTCCAGGGTGGGCGGCCCGGCCGGTGGGCCGCAGCTTGCGCCCAAGACGAGAAAACCGGGCACGGGGCGGAGGAGCCGCAACAGCTCCCGCACCCCGTGTCTCACTCGCTTCGCGGTGCCTGCCTTACCAGGCAAACGGGATCTTGAAGTATTGGAGGCCGGGTCGTTCGTTGTCCAGAGTGACGCCCGAATGGTTGGCATCCATGTCCAGGGTTACCCGCACCCGGAGGAAGCGCTTGCCCGCCAGCGCACTCAAATCCGTGACCCAGGCAGTCGGAGGGCCCGGCGTGTTCAGCCCGGGAGCACTCTCGTCGGCGCCCTGGAACTCGAAGGTCACGCCCGCGGAATCGGGCAAGCGGTCCTTTTGCCCCGTGGTTTCCACCCGGAAGAACTTGCTCCGCAGTTCCCAACCCGGGCCCGCGGTCATGGCTCCATCCGGGGCGGACGTGGTCAGACTCAAGACGTCCGTCGAGCGGTTGTAACTGGCGCTCGCCACTTCGTAACTCGTACCCGTGGAGGTGTCCGGAACGAAGTCGAAACCGACCAACAAGGCCGCGTTCCGCAGCAGGTTGTTGGCCAGCAGGGAGGACGCGAAGTGGCTCCGGGCCTGGTTGATGGAAACCTGGAAGGAGCCGATGGCGGCCCCGGAGGTACCGGAGGCAATCGTCGCACCCGGGTTCACCTGACCGACGGTGCTCTGCACCGAACCCGTGAGAGGATCGATCCCGGCGAAGGAAAGAATGGTGTTCTGGTAGTCCGGGAACCCCGCACCCAGGCGCAGATCGGCCAGGCCCGTGTCGATCCAACGAGTCTGGAACTGGGACTTGGCGGAGTAGATCGGGATCAAGGAAAGCGGCGCGGGAGCACAGTAGAGATCCAGCATTTCCTCCACCCGGTCGACGTCCACGGGCCCACCCGCGACGCCATGACGAATGTAGTCGTCGATGACGGATTGCGCGGCGGGACTCCAGCCGATGTCGGCCCCCGGGTCGGGGACGTGGATCTGGATGACTCCATTCCCTCCCGCTCCTCCACGCCCGATCATGAAATCCGAGTTCCCGTCGAAATCCCCATTGCTGAGCAGACTCCCGGTTTGCAGGTCGCTGCTGGACCAGCCCCGGCGCCCGCCGATGGCTTGGACGACATCCGGAGCAACCGCGGGAGGGTTGTTCACGGGGTCGGTGCCGACGTCGATGGTGGAGAGATCCAGCCCGGTGGCGCTATGCAGGACGATGTGGCCACCCGAGCCTCCACCGGAACCCGAGACTTGCTGGGTCACGTTCGTGGAGGCCCCCAAGGAGGACTCCCCTCCGTTGCCGATGCCTCCATTGGCCATCAGACGGGTATTCGGGCCGAGGATGATCGGCCCCACCGCCATGATCTGGAGCTGGCCGCCGCCGCCGCCCCCCGGCGCGCCCTTGTAATAGGCCTTGGTCGAACCGAAGGGGAAGTTGGGATCCGGGAAGAAATTCCCCATGGGGTCCAGAAAGGAGTCCCCGTCCAGGTCCAGACGAACGATGATGGACGAGTCCCCCGAGGCTCCTCCGCCGACACCGGCCCAAGGAGTGGCCATTTCCCCGACCGTCAGCGTATCGGTGAAGGGGTTGTACCGCTTGCCCCAGAAATCGTCGCTGGCGTCGGGAGTGCCTTGGAACGGGGTGGGATTGGTCAAACCGGCATCGGGCCCGTTGGTGGGGTGTCCATACTTGAACGGGTTGGAATTGCCGAGCAACCAGGCCGGGTCGAGCGCATCGGTGTTGCTTCCGGAAGTCCGGTCGTTCACGGCTCCGTCCCGGGCGAGATCCTCCATTCCGTAGCCGCCATAGGTCTGTTTGCTGGGCGGGAAGGTCTGAGGCGGTTCGGCGGTACCGTTTTCGCGCCAGGAGTTCCCGCGCAGACCGTCCTCGCCCCCGTAGAAGGAGCTGAAGGCGGCGATATTGGCGGGATCGCTGAATTGCGTGTGGTGATCCGAGCGGATATCCGGTCCGGCATCGTCGAACTCGGCCGGATCGGCCTCTCCGGCCCAGCGAGTCCACTGGATCGCTTCGTTCAAGGTGCCGACCAGGGTGCCGCCGGCTCCCCCCGCGGAGATCCATGCCGCGGGTTCGTTGGGCTCGTCGTTCCCGTTGACGGACCAGTGGAAGGTGACCGAACCCTCCCCGCCTCCCCCGCCGACACCAATCCCAAAGGCCCCGGTCCCTGCCTGACCGCGAAGGGTCTCCTTGTCGGTTTCGAAGGAAGCCGTACCCCCGTCCCCTCCCCCGCATTCGCCCACCGCACCGGGCTCGGGAATGAGCGGTTTGGAGATCGCCGAAGTTCGTTGGGCGTTCTCTCCACTGACGTCCAGGGTGCCCAGGATGGTGACGGTCCCCGTGGCGTAGATGATCAGGGGATTGGCCCCGCGCCCACGGAGGATCCCATTCTCCTCGACGGTCAGATCGTGGACTTCGATCACTCCGCTGTGGGAAACGAAGGCTCGGCCATCGGAGTCGTGGAAAGTGGTCTCGCCGGTGGTATCGAGTTCGATGGAATCGAAGGCCCCGATGCGCAGATTCACGCTATTGGAGACCTGATTGCCGGGGAAGGGGAAACTCGCAGTGACCTGTCCGAAATCGAAGTCCGCCGGCGGGAAGGAGAGGACCGCGGTAGGATCCAGCAGGTCGTTGGTCTGGAAGAAATCCGAGAATTCGTCGAAGGTAGTATCGCTCTCGTTCCAGTTCGGATCGTTCTGATAGTACGCAGTCAAGGTCGGAGTCGCGTGGAGTGGGGAAGTCTGCGTCTGGGAATTGGTTTCCCCGATCAGATCCTGGAAGGTGGGCATGATCTGCACTTCCAGATTGCGATTCGGAGGAAGCACTCCGGTGATCTGAAAAACCACTAGCGCCCCACTGGCCGTGCAGTTGTCCACCAAGACCAGTTGACCGGGGACCAAATTGGTGGAGGCGAAGGTGGTCTCGAGACCGGATCCGATCTCACCGTCGGAATAGAGGACCTTGATGTTGTCGGTGCTGATGTTGGTGGGGGAAGCATCCACCGACTGGTTGAAATGGATCTCGATCACCGGATCCGGATTGGTATACAAGTTCAAACCCGCCGGGAAGGTCACTGGATTCAGCGGATCCAGACGGGGCGGCCCCAGAACGTTGTCGAGGAACAGTTTTCCTTCCTCGGTCTGAGTCGTGAAGTTGCGTGTGAGTCCCACCGAGAGCGGGTGACCGGATGTGTCCCGCAGAACGGAGGAACCGAAGGTTGCCTGCGTGGGAAGAGTCAGCTCGTAGTTGAAGCCCCCCGGGACGAAGCCGCCGTTGTCGTGGGCGGCGTTGGTCGGGCAGGCCGGGCTGAAGACCACGGCCTTGCCCTCGGAATTGGGCTGGATGGAGAAGGAACCCACCACGGGGTGCCCCTGGTTGGCAGGATCCGTCGGGCGAATGATGATCGAGCCGAACCCGATCGAAGCCGGGTCCACCGGATGGTTGAAGGTCAGGACGATCGGCCGATTGAGCTCCCAGACATCGTTGTCGTTCATGTTCGCGCTCTGGACCTCGAAGTTCCCCGCCGAGGCGGCCTGGGTCGGAGAGAGCGAACTCCCTCCCCCGCACGAGGGCAGCAACGAGGCCGCCGCAGCCGCGAGGAGGGGGACGAGGAGAGACTTGACCGGGTAGGGGAATCGGGGCGTAGTCACGGGACGATGCGGGTGGAGCGGAGGGCTCCTTGTTCAGGGCGTACGCCCTGCTCGGGAATGGGCCGAGGGCCGGGAATGCCTACGGAAGGGGTAGTATAGTCCCCACGGGGTTCGACATGGAACGAGAGGAGCCCTTGGAGGCGGCTGGACCGCGGAACCGGCTGTTTCACTGGATGTTCCATGCGAATCCGAAGGCATCCAGTTCGGGGAACAGGTCCTGGTCGATGTTGGACACGAAGGTGAAGCGGATCTGGAAGTACTGGTAGTCCAGCCCCAAGGGATCGTTCAGGAGCTTGTCGAAACCGGAACGCCAGCCGGTGGGCATCGCCACCGCGGCGTTCCCGCACGGTTCCGTATAGTCCCCGTAGAGATCGAGC
>CAYVRL010000227.1:0-4533 GCA_964454065.1 uncultured Planctomycetales bacterium
GTGGGAGCCCGGTCGTTCCTGCGTTCTGGATATGAGGGTGCGGCTCAAGAAGACGGATTGAGGGTCTGCGGGGATCTATCCTCCGCTTCCATCAATTCCGCCAGTGCGCGAAGCTCCCGTTGCAACTCGTCGCGTTCCCGGCGGAGGAGTCGTCGGGCGCGTCCGAGAAAGGGAAGAGCGAGGAAGGTGCGCGCTTCGTGCCAGGCTTCGCGGCGGCGGGCCAGGAAGCCATGCGCATAGAACGCCGCGAAAGGGAATAGGGCGGCGGCGAGCAGGCACCCGAGAGGGGAGAGGACCTCCCAGGCGAGCCACAGCAGGACCAGGTGCCAGAGCGGGAAGCAAACCAATCCCGCGAGGATGTTCACGGTTGCCACGATGTCCGCGCTGGGATGCACCTGACGGCGGATCGCGCGAACCGCAAGACTCGCCGGTGCGTAGAGCAGCCCCGCGGCGAGGGCCACCGGAAGGCCGATCAGCAGAGCGGCGAGGTTGCGCAACACGAAGTACAGGATCCTGCCCGGCGGATAACGGGCATCCAGGTGATGGGCGTCGAGTCCGAGGCGATCCAGGCGGCGCGAGAAACGGAGGAGCTGGGAACGCAGTTCGTGGAGGCGCTCTGGAAAGCGCGAGTCCACTCGTTCCGCGGCGGCGGCGAAGACCCGCAGTCGTTGAACCGTGTGCACCCGCTTCCCGCCCCAGATCCGCCCGGCGAGCTGAAGCAGGGGGAGGTCTTCCCAGGCGCGGAGGTTCAAGGTGACCTGACGCATCGCACTCTCGATCTCGGCGGTCAGTTCCCGGGCGGCGGCACGGGGATCCCGTTCCCAGAGGGATCGGTAGGGAGCGGCCGCGACCGCCTGGCCGATCTCCACCGCCAGTGCGCTGCGGAAGCGGGTCTTGTCCCGGTAAGTCATGCCGATCGGTACCACTCGGACCCCCAAGCGGAAGTTCCTCTCCGCCTCCGCCCCCAGAGCCATCCGCGCCGCACCGGTTTTCAGCGGTTGGAGGCCGGGGCGATTGTGGCTGAGACCCTCCGGGAAGAGACAAACGGCTTCCCCGCGCCCCAAAGCGGCATGGACCTCGCGGAACATGTCCTGATTCCGAGAGGTGTCGGCGCCATCCACGGCGCGATAGACCGGGATCGCCCCGGCGGCGCGGGCCATCCAGCCGATCACCGGAATCGAGAAGATCGGTTCCTTGGCGAGCAGGACGGGGTTCCGACCGACGCTACGCGCGACCACCACGGGATCCACCAGCCCGTTGGAGTGGTTGGCGACCAGGATCAAGGGCCCTTCGGTGGGAACCCGACCACCGAGCGAGTGCCGACGGTAGTAGAGGTCGAGGAGGCGACCGAAGAAACCGAAGAGGGCGGAGCGCAGCAGCATGTCGGTGCGTTTCCAGTCTAGGAAACGCGCTGCCCGCGCCCGTGCTCAACCGGTCGAGACCGGTTCCTCGAAGCGGATTTCCAGCGTGTACTGTCCTTCTTCCAGTCGCGTGCTCACCGGGTAGCCGCAGTTGTGGAAGACCTTCAACATCGGAGCGTTCTGGACCTGGACATCGGCGCGGAAACCCTGGATGCCGTTGTCGCGGGCGGCTTCCAGGAGAACGGCGAGGAGAGCCGTGCCGATGCCGAGGTGCTGGAAGTCGTCCTCGACGGTGAAGGCAACGTCGGCGAGTCCCGTGCTCTTGTCCAGTGCGTACTGGGCGAGGCCGACCATGCGTGCGTCGCCGGGGTCGCCGATCAGCGCGACCTGGGCATAACGTTCCCGGTAGTCCACGTCGAGGAAGCCACGCAGGTCGGCATGGCCCACCGAACGGACTGCGGCGAGGAAGCGGCGATGCACGGTTTCCTCCGAACAGCGCCGGAACATGTCGCGGAGCAGGGATTCGTCCGTGGCGCGGATGGGGCGCAGCCGCAGTTTGCGGCCATCGGGGAGGACGTGGATTCCGCAACGTTCCTCGGGAAAGTCCGCGAGCAGGGAGGTCTTCTGCTGGTCATGGTAGAGACAGGCGCGGCTCCGGATCCGTTCGAAGAGCTGATCGCGGAACTTGGGGTGGGCGACGTTGATCAGCTCCAGGGCGCGTTCCCGGATCGAGCGGCCGTGCAAGGAAGCGACCCCGTATTCGGTGACCACGTAGTGGACGTCGGCGCGACTGGTCACGACCCCGGCCCCCTCGGCGAGGGTGGCGACGATCCGGGAAACCGTACCCCCCTTGGCGGTGGAGGGCATGGCGATGATCGGTTTGCCCCCTTTCGCCATCGCGGCGCCGCGAATGAAATCCACTTGGCCTCCTACCCCCGAATAGAAGCGGGTCCCCTGGGAATCGGAGCAGACTTGGCCGGTGATGTCCACCTGGAGGGCGCTGTTGATCGCGACCATATCGTGGTTGCGGGCGATGACGACCGGGTCGTTCACGTAATCGCAGGGCAGGAACTCGCAGCAGGGGTTGTCGTCGATGAAATCGTAGAGCGCCTTACTCCCCATCGCGAAGCTGGCGACGATCTTCCCCCGATGGACGCTCTTCATCATTCCGTCCACGACTCCTCTCTTGGCCAGCTCCACCACTCCATCGGATAGCATTTCGGTGTGGATGCCGAGGTGGCGGCGATCCCGCAGGGAATGGAGGACCGCGTCCGGAATGCGGCCGATACCGAGTTGCAGGGTGGCCCCGTCTTCGATGAAGTCGGCGACCAAGCGACCGATCCGCTCTTCGATCTCGTTGGGCGGGTCGACCGGGAGCTCGGGCACCGGTGTATCGACCAGGACGGCGTGCCGGATTCGGTTCACGTGCAAGAAGGAGTCCCCATGGGTTCGCGGCATATGGGGATTGATCTCCGCGATCACCATGCCGCAGTGGTCCACTGCGGAACGGACGATGTCCACCGCCACCCCGAGGCTGACGTAACCATTGCGGTCGGGCGGACTGACCTGGACCAGGGCCACGTCGATCGGAAGCTTGCCGCCGTGGCGGAACAGCGCCGGGATCTCGTGGAGGTGGATCGGGGTGTAGTCGGCGCGCCCCTCGTTCACCGCGTTGCGCACGTTGGCGCCGATGAAGAGAGCGTTGTGGCGATAACGGTCCATCAACGCCGGGCCGGTGGTGGGATCGGCCCCGAGCGTCATGATCCGGACGACTTCCGCGTCGTCCGGGCCGGCATCGGGCTGGGCGAGGGCTTTGAGCAGAGTCAACGGAGCGGCCGAACCCGAGCCGAGGAAGAGTCGGCGCCCGGAGGGAATGGCGTTCACCGCTTCCTGAGCGGTGCGCAACTTGCCCTGCAGCCAGTCGAGGGAGTAGGAGGGGAGATCCTGACTCATGGTTCCGATGGATAAGCCATCGAGGGCATGATTGCCAGGATCACTGGATCGTCGTCGGTTCCGGCCCGCCCACTTCACGAATGGTGATTCCTTGCCCGAAGATGTCCTGGTAGGTCACGAAAACCGCCCAGATCGGTAGACCCGTCAGGTTGGAGTCGTTGGGTACGGTGGTCCCGACCTGCATGACCTCGTTGGCGGGGACGAAGCCCGACCAGCCCGGAAGGGTGGACGTCGCGTCCCAGCCCGCGTCGATGTTGGCCGGGATGTGATAGCCGTTCACGTTCACTCCGGGGCTGGTGCCCAGAGTGATCCAGCCCTGGTAGAGATAACCCGCCTCTCCGGGTGCATACCAGTTCATGTCGAACCAGGTCCCGACGATGGGTTGCGAGAGGAATTCCACCCGCACCCCGCCCGTGCCGCCTCCCCAGTTGGTGGTATCGGCGTCGTTGGGGGTTCCTGGGGTGCCCTTGTCGCCGCTGCCATAGGCGCCGACCGCCGCCGCGAAGTTCGAGGAAACCGCGCCGCCGAGCAAATCCCGGCGTTCCGCGGAGATTCCCGCGCCGCCCGGCCAGCCGGAGTCGTAGTCCACTTGATCGAGGGTGATCGTAGAGCGACGCAGTCGAATCCGATCGTTCCCGTTCGCCAGGGAGAAGCTGCCGTTGGGCCAGACGAGCACGGGGCGGAAACCGCCGTTGCGGGAGGGTAGGCCGTCCGCTCCCGCTGCGAGGGTCTCTCCGGCGGCGAGCAGCAAGGAGGCTCCGATGGTGAAGGAGTCACCGCTGTCATCGGTCACGGTGACCGAGTCCAAGGGCACGGCCTCGTTCGTGCGCGCGCCGCTCAACTCGACGTACTCTCCATCGCTGTCACTGCTTCGGGCCGGGTCGCGTTGGAACTCGCCGACCACGAGTTCTCCCGCGGCGGGAGGGGTCGGCGACTGCTCGTCGACGTGGGCGGTGAAACTCGTCCCGTCGGCAGCGCTGACGGTATAGGTGCTGCCATCCGTGATCAGGTGGATATTGCCGCCGGCATCGAGGAAACCTTCGGTGCCGACCCCGTCGGTGAGCGACCAGAGGGGAATCACCCGAGCGGCCGTGTTCAGCCGGTCCACGACCTCCTGCTTGGGGAAGCCGTAGCTGTTGGCTGTGCCACAGGGGATCACCGCGAACTCCGGATGGATTTCGTTCACGAAAGTTTGGTTGGTGCTGGTTCGGGAAGCATG
>CAYVRL010000228.1:0-4530 GCA_964454065.1 uncultured Planctomycetales bacterium
GGGAGGTCTTCAGGATCCCCACGATCCGCCCATGTCGATCGGCGAGGATCCCGCCCCCATCGCCGGGATTGACGGGAGTCGTGATCTGGAAGAGGCCCTCGAGGTCCCCGAGATTCCGCTGCAGACCGGAAAGGAAACCCACGCTCAGACTTCCGTCCAATCCATAGGAGTTCCCCAAGGACAGGACCAGGGAACCCACCGCGAGGGTATCGGCGGAGGCAAGGGGTGGGGAAGGGAGGTCCAAACCCGGAGCCTGGAAGAGGCTCAGCCCCAAGACGGGATCGAAAGCGATCAGGTGGGCTTGGAAGGACTCCCCGTCGAAGCGACGGACCCGGATCTCCGGGTCGGTATCGCTCACCATGCCGGGAGCCACGAAGAAACCGCCTTCTTCGAGAACGACTCCGGAGACCACGACCTCGAAGTGGTCGGGCCGTCCTTCCCCCTCCGGGGCGACGAGCACCGGCATGCTGATCCGGAGCAAGTAGGGCCGCAAACGCCGGTGGACGGCCATGACTTCCCGTTCCATCCGCCCGAGTACCGAGGAGACTTCGTGGGGCGCGGAGCCGGAGGAAGCGCCTCCAGGGGTGGATGGGAGAGCTTGGGGCGGAGGAGGAGATCCCTGGAGTAGCGCAGCCAGGATCAGCACGGTACCGGAAAGGACCATCACCGCCCCCGCAGGTTCAGAAGTCCCGCCGGGTACTCACCACCGGAACCACCAAAGGACCGCCATCGGGGTTGGAAGGGCCACGGCGGCGGAGGAGCAGGGCCCCGCTCCGGCCCAGGAAGTCCCTCAATTGCTCACTGGGAACCGCGTGGAGACCCTCCTGGGCCGAAGGGGTGGCGGAGTCCGCTCGAGCGAAACGAGCACTCTCGTGCACGGGAAGGTCGGACCCGCCGACCCGGGGAACCCAGGGCAGGAAAGCGAGCAGGAGTACCGCGGCGGCCGCGGCGTAGAGCCAGGGGTTGCGGGTCCAGGGGCGGCGGAGCTGACGAGCGGCGTCCACGGCATCCAGGCGACCGTCCAACTCCTCCCAAAGACCGGGGAAGGGGGTGACGGGTTCCCGCACGGAAGCCAACAGTTCCTGGATGCCCCGATGGGCACGGAGTTCTTCTCCACAGGCCGAACAGGTGGCGAGATGGGCCTCCAGCTTGAGGGCACGATCCCGTTCCAGATCGCCACCGGCATGGAGAGGAATGAGGCGACGGGCGGAGCGGCAGTTCATAGTTCACCATCCCCCTCTTCCTTGCCATGCAAGGCTTCCCAGCGATGGCGGAAGAGCTTCCGGGCGTGATGGAGGCGCCAGCGGACCGTTCCGGCGGTCAAACCGACCCGATCCGCGATCTCCTGGCAAGAGAGCCGTTCCAGATCCCGCAGGACCAGCACCTCGCGGAACTTCGCGGGCAAGTCGGTCAAGACCCGGTGGACCTCGTTGCGCCGTTCGCGGAGGGAGGCTTCGGCCGCGGGCCCGCGCAGACCGGCGTCCCAATCGCCCACCAGTTCGGCGGCGGCGCCCGGACTGCCGGCGGACTGCCGACGCACCCGGTCCACCGCCAGGTTGCGGAGGATCCGGTAGAACCAGGAGCTGAATTTCCGCTTCATGTCGAAGCGGTCCCGGTGCGCGTAGACCTTGAGGAAGGCCTCCTGGGCGACCTCGCGGGCGGTTTCCAGGTTACCGACCACCGCCCGGGCGGTGTAGACGGCGCGCTCCTCGTAGCGCTCCACCAGGACCCGGAAGGCCTCCTTGTTGCCGGAGCCAACGAGGGCGAGGAGTTCCTCGTCCCGAAGGCGCTCCAGACCGCAGGGGGAAGCCACCGCTCCGGCTTCTTCGGCGGGCCGGTGATGAACCAATTTGAGTGCGGCGGAACCCATGTCTTTGCTCATGCCTACGGTCTCCGGGCCCGTTTCGTTGGGCGGCTCCGAGGAGGAATCCTTCAACTCTCCTCCTCCGTCCGTCTCCGGGAGGTCTCGGTCGGGATCCGTCTGCCGCCGCGAAGGGCCCCGTCTCCATCGGAATCGGGCTCCAGGGCCGGAGGGAGTGGCCCCTCGTGACCGGTCTGCGCCGGGTCCAGCGCGGTCTCCAGGGTGGCCAGGGAGGCCGCCATGGTCCGGAATTTGCGATGCCGCTCGGCGAGCAAACGCTCCACCGGAAGGGACTGGAGTTCCTCCAGCCAATTGGTGATCCGATCGCAGAGAGAACGGAGCGCCGCATCCGGATCGCGGTGGGCGCCGCCCAAGGGCTCGGGAACGATCGAATCGATGATCCCGAGTTCCAGCAGCGGCTCCGCGGTCAGGTGGAGGGCTTCGGCGGCTTCCTCGCGGCCCTCGGCGCTGTGCCAGAGGATCGAGGCGCAACCTTCGGGAGAGATCACGCTGTACCAGGCGTTCTCCATCATGCCGACCCGGTCGGCGACCGCGATCCCGAGCGCCCCGCCGGAACCCCCTTCGCCGATGATCAGGGCGAGGACCGGGACTCGGAGCCCGAACATCTCGTGGATGTTCTCGGCGATGGCGCGAGCCTGTCCTCGTTCCTCCGCGCCGAGCCCCGGATAGGCCCCAGGGGTGTTGACCAGGCAGACGATCGGCAGTCCCATCCGCTCGGCCAGCCGCATCTTGCGCAGCGCTTTCCGATAGCCCTCCGGATGGGCGGAGCCGAAATTGCAGGCCATCCGCTCCTTGGTTTCGCGGCCCTTGCGATGTCCCACGAGGAGGATCCGATGGCCACCCACGGTGGCGAGACCGGTGACCAAGGCCGGATCGTCCCCGAAGAAACCATCCCCGTGGAGCTCCACCCAGTCCTCGCAACAGTTCTCGATGAAGTCCTTGACCAGGGGACGACCAGGATGACGGGCCACTTGCACCCGCTCCCAGGCGGAGAGCTGGGAATAGACTTGCTCGGTGAGCCTCGCCAGGCGTTGCCGGTAGAAATCGACTTCCTCGCTCAGGTCCTGGCTCGTCCGCCGAGCGAGTTCCTCCAACTCGTTCAAGCGGCTGCGGACGTCCTCCAGGGGCTTCTCGAAAGGAAGCACGTGAAGGGCTTCGGAATGGGAGGTGGTCTTCTTGGCGGCCATGGGGGCGGGGGTTTGGAAGTCGGATCCCGGCAAGCCTAGGATACCCCGCTCCGGTCCCGAAGATGCAAATGTACATGGCTAGCAGCGCTTGGCGGGTGGAGCTCGAACTCGAGGCGGAACGCGCCGACCCGGTGGGGCGGGAGGCTCGTGCGAGCCTGCGGGAGCGGGGTTTGGAGTTGGATTGCGAGATCCGTTCGGTCCGCGCCTTCCTCCTTCCCCCCGAATTGGCACGGGAGGCAGTGGAGGAACTGCTCCCCCGAGTCTTCGTGGATCCGGTCCTCGAACGAGTCCGACTCCTCGCTCCCGGCGAGCGACCCGCCGACGGGGAACGCACCCTGGTGATCCGCCGCGCCGCCGGAGTCTCGGATCCCGAGGGCCAGACCGCCCTCCGCGCCTTGGAACTCCTGGGCGTTCCCCTGCCGGAGCGCGCCCGAGTCGAGTCCTATCGCGCCTTTCGCGTACTGGGGCCGGTCCCGCCGGAACGGCTCCTGGAAGCCGGACGCCGCGCCCTCTCCAATCCCGTCATCGAAACGGTCTGCCTCGGCGACGCTCCGCTCGCCCTCCACCCGGACCCCTCCCCACGGCCTCCGGGCCGCCACGAAATCCCGATCCGCGATCTGGACGACACCGCGTTGGCTGCCCTCTCCCGGGACGGAGGACTCGCCCTCTCCGTCGAGGAGATGCGCGCCATCCAAAGCTGGTATCGCGAAGTGGGCCAGCGCGAGGCCACCGACATCGAGCTCGAGACCCTCGCCCAGACCTGGTCCGAGCACTGCAAGCACAAGACCCTGACGGGCCCGGTCCGGCTGCGGGAATACTCCCCGGACGGTTCCCTGCTCCGCGAGCGGCGTTTCGGGAATCTCCTCGGGGAAACGGTGTTCGCCGCGACCGAGCGGCTGTCTCCTCCTTGGTGCTGGAGCGTCTTCGCGGACAACGCCGGAGTCATCGAACTGACCGAAGACCTCGGCATCGCGATCAAGGTGGAGACCCACAACCACCCCAGTGCCCTGGATCCCTACGGAGGCGCTGGCACCGGAATCGGAGGGGTGATCCGGGACGTCCTCGGCACCGGTCTCGGGGCGCGCCCGATCGCGGGATTGGACGTCTTCTGCGTGGGACCGGAAGCTCTCGCGCGGGAGGACCTCCCCCCGGGGAGCATGCACCCGGATCGGATCCTCTCCGGAGTGGTCGCTGGGGTCCGTGATTACGGCAACCGGATGGGGATTCCGACGGTCTGCGGCACCCTGCTCCGTGATCCGGGCTACACCGCCAATCCGCTGGTCTTCGCCGGCTGCGTGGGCGAGATCCCCCGCGACTGCGTTGCCAAGCACACCAGCCCAGGGGACGTGATCCTGGCCATCGGCGGCCTCACGGGTCGGGACGGCATCCACGGCGCCACCTTCTCCTCCGAGGCCCTGCACGAGGAATCGGAGAGTACGGACGCCGCGGCGGTTCAGATCG
>CAYVRL010000229.1:0-4522 GCA_964454065.1 uncultured Planctomycetales bacterium
AGATTCCGGAGGAGGAGGCCGGGGGCCGTTCCAGGAAGGAGCCGGGCCTCGGCCCCGAGACCGTGGAGGAGGTCGAGGAGCTCCCCGTGGGGACGGCGGAAGAGGCCCGCAGCCCCCCGCAAGACCACCTCCACCGGCGGGGCCGCTCGGGCCAGCAGGACCGCCAACAGCCGCAGGTTGCTCGCGGCCTCGCCGACATCCAATTCCAGCCCCCGCCAGGCAGGATGCGGAGTCGAAGCAGCGGGAGACAGCGCGGCCCATCCGCGCACCCGGGTTTCCCCGCTTGTGCCGTCCATCAGCTCGGCGCCGAGACAGCGCAATGCCTCCCGCAGATGGTGGGTGTCCTCGGAATCGCTCAAACCCCGCAAGCAGCTGATGCCCGCGCTCTGAGCGGCCAGGAGCAGCGCGCGGGCGGACCAGGACTTGCACCCCGGCAACTCCACCACGCGTTGGTCCGGCGCGGGACGCGGCATGACCGGATTCTATCGGCTCGCGGCTAGAATCTTGGAATGGAACCCGCTCCGACCGCTCCCGACGCGCCCCCCGCCAGCGGCTACGCCGGTGGCCTGGAGATCCCCGGCTGGGAGCTTCACTACCGAGGCAAGGTGCGTGACCTCTATCGGCATCCGAATCACCCCGGCTGCTTGCTGATGGTCGCGACCGACCGCTTGCGCGCCTTCGACGTGGTGATGACGGAAACCGTCCCGGATCGGGGGCGGATCCTCACCCACATCACCGAGTATTGGCTGAATAGCATTGCCGATTGGATGCCCGCCGCTCGGATCACGACCCGCCCGGAAGAAATCCCCGATCTTCCGTCCTCCTTTCATGCGCGCCTGCGCGGCCGAGCGAGTTGGGTGCGGGTCGCCGATCGGGTGGATGTGGAGATCGTCCTGCGCTCGCGGCTCGCCGGTTCCGGCTGGCGGGAATACGAAGCCACGGGCCGACTCTGGGAACACGAGCTCCCTGCGGGGCTGCGCAAGTCCTCGCCGCTGCCGACCGTACTCCTCACCCCCACCACCAAGGCGGAGAAGGATGAACCCATCTCTTGGGCGCGCGCCATCGAAATCATCGGTGATCCCCGAGATGCGGATCGTATTCGGGAACTCGCTTTGCGGCTCTTCCACGAAGCATCGCGCCGCTGTGAGAGCCGAAACGTGATCCTCGCCGACACCAAATTCGAATTCGGACGAATCGACGGCGAGCTGGTCCTGATCGACGAGGTCCTGACTCCGGACAGCTCGCGTTACTGGCCCGCCGATCAGATCGTCGAGGGGCAGGAGCCCCCCAGCTACGACAAGGAAATCGTGCGCGCCTACCTGCGAGCGCAAGACGACTGGAACCGAAAACCACCGCCGCCCCCGATCCCTGCCGAGGTCATTCGTCGAACGCGGGAACGCTACCTGGAGATTTGCCGGATTCTGACCGGCACCGTTCCCGCTTGAGGAGGGCGACTTCGAGAAGGGCGAGGTCGGCCGGGCTGACCCCCGCCAAGCGGCTTGCGCTGCCGAGGGTCGGCGGCCGCCGCAGCCGCAGGATCTCCCGAGCTTCGTTGCGCAGGCCACGGATGTCCGAGTAGTCGAAGTCTTCCGGTAGGACCATCGCTTCGCGTTCCGCCGCACGCTCGATCCAAGCTTGCTGCCGCCGGGCGTAACCAGCATAGAGTCGGTCCGCTTCCACGGTTCGACGCTCCGCCGCAGTCAGCTCGGGCAAGGGATCCGACGGGCTGGCCCCAGGTGCTCCGGAAACTTCGTCTCGAAAACGGGAAGAAGTCACCCGGCAATAAGTGTCGAGTTTCGCCATCTTGGCGTGGAAGCGGGCGAGGCGGGAAGCGGGGAGGGCGCCGAGGGCGGCGGCGCGGGGGGTGAGGCGGCGGTCGGCGGTGTCGTGGCGGAGGAGGAGGCGGTGTTCGGCGCGGCTCGTGAACATGCGATAGGGTTCGCGCGGATCGGAGACCACCAGGTCGTCGATCAGCACCCCGATGTAGGCCTCGTGACGACCGAGGACGAAGGGCTCCCGACCGCTGAGCTTCAAGGCCGCGTTGTAACCCGCGACGATGCCCTGGGCTGCCGCTTCCTCGTAACCGCTGGTTCCGCAGATCTGACCGGCGAGATAGAGACCGGGGTGGTCGCGCGCCTCCAGGGTACGACGCAAACACCCAGGGTGGACGAAACTGTATTCCACCGCGTAACCGGCTTGGACGATCTCGGCCCGCTCCAGACCGGGAATGGTGCGGACGAACTCGCGCTGGACCTCGGCGGGCAAACTGGTGGAGATGCCGTTGGCGTAGTAGAGGGGCGAATCCCAACCCTCCGGTTCCAGGAAGACCGTGTGGCCGTCGCGATCGGCGAAACGGACCACCTTGTCCTCCAGCGAAGGGCAATAGCGTGGCCCGACGCCTTCGATCCGCCCCGCGTACATCGGGGCCTCGTGCAGGTGGGCGCGCACGACCTCATGAGTGCGTGGAGTGGTGCGGGTCAGCCAGCAACTGAGCTGCGGCCCCTCGAGCCGCTCCGTCAGGAAGGAGAAGGGTTGCGGTTCCGGATCCCCGGGCTGCTCCCGCAGCGGGCCGTGATCCACGCTGTCGCGGGCGATGCGCGGCGGAGTTCCCGTCTTCAAGCGGGAGGTGGGCACGCCCAGCCGCCGCAGGGCCTCTCCCAGCGCTCCGGCTCCGGCTTCGCCGACGCGTCCCCCGGGCCGCTGTTCCAGTCCAGTGTGCAGGGTACCTTCGAGAAAGGTCCCCGTGGTGAGGATCACCGCGTGGGCGCGCAACTCGCGGCCGTCGGCGAGGCGCAGACCCGCCACCGCGCCCCCTTCCCCGAGCAACAGATCCACCGCCTCGCCGGCCACGACCCGCACGCCCTCCTGCGCGGCCAGCAACTCCCGAACGGCCCGCTCGTAGGCGCCCCGGTCGCACTGGGCCCGCGGGGATTGCACCGCCAGCCCCTTGCTGGTGTTGAGCATCCGGAACTGGATGCCGGCGCGGTCCGCCGCCAGGCCCATCAGCCCCCCCAGCGCGTCGATCTCGCGGGCGAGCTGCCCCTTGCCGATTCCCCCGATCGCGGGATTGCAGGACATGCGCCCGATCGCGGCCGGCTCCAGGCACACCAGCCCCACCACCGCCCCCAGCCGCGCGGCGGCGGCGGCGGCCTCCGTGCCGGCGTGACCGCCGCCGACCACGAGAACGTCGTAAGCTTCGGACATGGGCTGTCTTCCATCCTAGGACACTCCCGCGGCCCCGGAAGCCTGCTATTCTCACCCACCGATGATTGCCGCCCTGGCCCTCGGCGTCGCCTTCCTGCTTCCGCCCCCGTCCCTACCCCAGGGCGGCGAGGGCGGGGTCGAAGGCCTGATCGCGCGCCTCGCGGAGCGCACCGCGGAACGGCGCCGAGCCGCGGCGGAGCTGTGGAAGGAGAACGGCCCCGCCTATCTGGCTTCCCCCGGTCAAGAGACCCTGGCCCCCTTGCTCACCGCCGCCCCCGAGATCCAGGCCCCGGCCCTCGCTGCCCTGGACGCGCTGTTGGGCCCTCCTGGAGCCACGGTTCAGGGTGCGCAGCCCGACCCGGACTCCCCTACCTCGATTCGGGCCCTGTTGGATCTGCTCCGGCAAGTCATGGACCCCGCGGGGGCGGACCGCTTGCTGGCGCGACGGCCGCGGCTTCCTCCCGCTTTCCGCCGCGACGCCCTGCTCGCGGCCCTGGCCCGCCATTCGGCCGCCGCCGCCCGGGTGGCCGAGGCCGAACTTCCCCTCGCCGATCCCGAAACCCGCGCCGCCCTCCTCCTCGGTCTGTGCCACTACGGAGATCCCACCCACGCCCCTCAGTGGCTGGCCGCGATCCCCCTCGTCGATTCCGACCAGGAGGCCTTGGGCACCGCCTTGCTCACGCTCGCGGAACGACCTGGCCTCCCCAAGGACTTCCGACTCCCCAAGGACTATTTCCAGCAGCGCAGCCCGGGGCTCGCGGCGGGAATCCTCGCGCTGCTCGCGCAACGCCCCGACGACCGCTCCGAAGCCTTCGTCAGCGACCTCGCTGGCGATCCAACCGGCGAGAAGGACCTCCGCCACGCCGCCTTGCAGGTCGCCGAGCGGAGTACGCCCCTCTTCCGCTGGCGGCGTCTTCCCCACGACCTCGCGGAACACCTGAAGAAGGAGCCCGACGACCCCCTGGCCGAGGACCTGGCCTGGACTCTGCACCGCCTGGGGCAACGCGAGGGCACCCGCTTCCTGCTCGCCCCCAAACTCGCCGAGGTCAAGCGGAACCCCAAGGACTACCGGTCCCACTTCGCCCTCGGCCGCCGCTACGTCGATCTCTCCAATTTCCGCGAGGGCTACCGGGAGTATCAGACCGCGATCCGCGCCATCGAGCACACTTCCGCCTACTCGCGAATCCCACGCAGCACCTGGCTCTACGCGGCGCGCGCCGCTTGCGGATCCCGCCACTACAGCGACGGCAGCGACTGGCTGCGCAACGCGCGGATGAGTCCCCGCGAACTCGCCCCCTACCGGGAACTGCCCGAGTTC
>CAYVRL010000230.1:0-4459 GCA_964454065.1 uncultured Planctomycetales bacterium
CCTACACGCCCCTCTTCCGATCTAAAACCCCGTTCATCGGGGTGCGGATTTCATGGCTCATGTTGGCCAGGAATTCGCTCTTGGAGCGATTGGATTCCTGGGCTTGGAGCTTCGCTCTCTCGAGCTGTTGGGTCCTGATCTTCAGATTCAGGATCAGCTCGCGAGCCACCTTGATCGCGGAAGAGACCCTGCGCCGCAAGCCCTCGGCGGTCAGGGCCGTGAAGGAGATGTAGACACCGATCAGATAGATGAGAGCCAGCTTGGGCAGCCCTTCGCTCCAGACCGCAGGGTGCCCTTGATGGGCCGCGATGACCAGTAGGCCGAGAAAAGCAAGCGCCGAGAGATGGGTATAGATCATCACCCTGCGGAAATTGGTATAGCACTGATCCCCGGAGCGCACCATCATCAGAGGAAAGAGCCAACTCTTCTCCATACCGGTGAGGGCCACCGCGGCGGCGAAGACGAGGATGTCCAAACCGAGAAAGATTGCCCCCAGATCCACCTTTCCGGTCTTCCCATACCAGCGGCGCAGGATGAAGAGGCTCCCCAATGCGTAGGCCATGCTGCACCCGGTGTAGACCCAATAGAGATCCCAGTTCGCGGGGCTGGAGCGAAAAGCCAAATCCAACATCACCACCAGCGCCAGGCCGGCCAACCCGCCCAGGCGGAGCAAGGGGATATCCACCGTATTCATGTGCGAGGCGCGCTTCTCGCGCTCCCGAAACGCCACCTCGGGATCCAGGTAGATGCCTGAGGCCGAGGACGGAGGAGGCTTGCCCGTCGTCTTGGGGCTTGGGGACAGGGACATGTTCGGAGAGGCGGTGGATCCCATGGGTGCGAGGGGACCTCCCTCCATCGGCAGGGAAGCCGTCCGAGCTTGGGGCCAGGGGCTACAATTCCCCTCCCGAGCCGAGGGACGGACCCCAAGGCTTTCCTTCATGGGGGTCGTAAACACATGGAAACAAAGAACATCCGTGTAGCTCTGGTACACCTCGGCTGCGCCCGGAACTTGATCGACTCGGAGTCCATCCTGGGTCGTCTGGGAGCCGAGGGTTACCTGCTGACCGACCGCGTGGAAGATGCGGAGGTCGCCGTACTCAACACCTGCAGCTTCATCGGGCCGGCCCGGGAGGAATCCGAGCGCGCCATTCGGGATCTCCTGGATCGGAAGGCCTCCGGTGAGCTGCGCGCCGTCCTGATCGCGGGCTGCCTGGTGGAACGGTTCCGTCCCGAAGTGGAAAGCCGTTTTCCAGGAATCGACGGACTACTCGGTCTGAGCGATTATTCCCAGGTGGCCCGGGTGGTGGAGGAGATCCTCCGTGGACGCAAACTCCGCCCGGGAGTGGGAGGGCGGCCTCTGAACGGTACCCGGAGCGAAACCGTCCGCCTGCTCCAAACTCCGCGTTCCTACGCATACTTGCGGCCCAGCCACGGCTGCGATCACGACTGCGCCTTTTGCATCATTCCGGCGATCCGTGGTCGTCAACGCAGCAAGGAACTCTCCACGGTCCTCGAGGAAGCCGAGATGCTGGTCGGGGCCGGAGTGCGGGAAATCGTGCTGGTGGCGGAGGATTCCACGGGTTATGGTCGCGACCTTCCCCCGGGTTCACCGCGTCTTCCGGAGCTGCTCGCGGCCATCGCCGAGGTGCCGGGCCTGCGCTGGTTGCGGTTGATGTACGCCTACCCCAACCGTTTCCCCTGGGCGGTCACGGAGCTGATGCGTGAGCATCCCCGAGTCCTGCCCTATCTCGATATTCCGATCCAGCACATCTCGACTCGGGTCTTGAAGCGTATGCGGCGCGGAGGGGATCGGTCCTCGGTCCGTTCCATCCTCGAGCGCCTGCGGGCGGAAGTGCCCCAGATCACCTTGAGGACCACCGTTCTGGTCGGGCACCCGGGGGAAGGGCGCGAGGAGTTCCAGGAACTCCTGGATTTCCTGCGCGAGTTCCGCTTCGAGCGCCTGGGTGCCTTCGTTTTCTCTCCCGAGGTCGGCACTCCAGCCGGAGACGATACCGATCGCTGTCCTCTCGAGGAGGCCGAGGAACGTTTGCAGGAGTTGATGGAATTGCAGGCGGTCATCCATGCCGAACACCAGCGGGAGCGGGTGGGTCGGACCCTGGAGGTCCTCATCGACGGGCACGAGGGCCTGGACGCGATCGGGCGGAGCTGGGCCGATGCGCCCGAAGTCGATGGTCTGGTCCGCATCCCCGACCCCGAGGGGAAGCTGGAAACCGCTATGATCCTCCCCGTCCGGATCAGTGCCGCCGAGGACTACGATCTGGTCGGTGAAGTTGCCGAATCCCTTCCCACGCGATGAGCCCGCGCCAGGTTCCGAACCTGCTCACCTTCGGCCGCCTCTTGCTGGCGGCCGCGGCCTTCGTTTTCCTTCACCGTTTCATCCATGCCGCCAGTCCCCAGGCCGCGGCCGCGGCCGCGGCCGCGGCGTTCTGGTTCTATCTGATCGCCGTTTCGACCGACTTCCTCGATGGCTTGATCGCGCGCCGTTTCGGTTGGACCACCGCTCTGGGGCGAATCGCCGACCCGGTGGTGGACAAGGTCCTGACCCTCGGCGGTATGGCATTCCTGTCCGCGGCCCCGTTCTTGAACCGCCCCGGTGATTTCGGCGAAGTCATGCCGGTCTGGGCCCTCGTGGTCGTACTCGCGCGGGAGTTCCTGGTCACCGCCGTACGCGGTTTGGTCGAGAGTCGCGGAGCCAGTTTCCCCGCCGATCGCTTCGGCAAGTGGAAGATGGTCTCCCAGAGTGTTTACGTGCTGATCCTGATCGGAGGGGCGGGGGCGGTGCCGCGTCAGTTGCACTTGCTCTTCCTGGAGCGTTTGCGCGATCCACGGCTGGTCGTCTTCTTGTTCTGGTCGATGGTTTCCCTGACCGTGTTCTCCGGCCTCAACTACATGGTGCGCGCGGTCCGAATCCTCCGCCGCCTGCCCACATGAGCGACGACCCCCTCGAACCCGTTCACGCACTCCTCGACCGTTTGGATGCCCTGCCCGCCGACCTCCATGCTGAGGCGGCGGCCCTGTTGCGGGGTTGGGTCGAGGCCCACACCCTGCCCGCTTCCGCTTCTGCCGTGGACCTCCCCGGTCGCTTCGGCATGATCGGAGCTTCCTCGGCCATGGAGGAGGTCTACTCCGTACTGGCGCGGATCATGCGCACCGAGGTCACGGTGCTGGTCCTCGGCGAGAGCGGGACCGGGAAGGAACTCGTGGCCCGCGCCCTACATCGGCACGGTCCTCGGCGTCGCAAACCCTTTCTCGCGGTGAACTGCGCTGCGATCTCCCCCAACTTGCTCGAATCCGAACTCTTCGGACACGAGAAGGGAGCCTTCACCGGTGCCCACAAAGCACGCAAGGGCTACGCGGAAAGTGCCGACGGCGGAACCCTCTTCCTCGATGAAATCGGGGAGATGCCGCCCGAGTTGCAAGCCAAGTTGCTCCGTTTCCTCCAGGACGGAGAAGTGCGACCGGTTGGGAGCAACGTGGTGCGGCACGTGGACGTCCGGGTCATCGCGGCCACCAACCGCGACTTGCAGCGCGTGGTCCGGGAGGGCGGCTTTCGCGAGGACCTGTACTATCGGTTGGCGGTGATCAGCATCCAGCTTCCGCCGCTGCGCGACCGCAAGGAGGATCTCCCCGCCCTGGCCCGCTTCATCCTGGCTCGCAACGCCGCGGAGGGTCTGCCCAGCGGGGAACTGGACGACGAATCCTGTGCCGCCCTCGCCCGCTATGACTGGCCGGGCAACATCCGGGAACTCCAGAACGAGCTCACGCGTGCCGCCGCCTTTTCGCGCGACGGAAAGCTGGCCCTCGACCTCTAGCCGCGCCCTTCTCCTCGGGTGCGCGGGGAGCCGGGTGCGGGAGACGATTTCAGCTCGGGAGGAAGACCGCGATCAGGCGAGGGGCCTGCCACAGGATCAGCCCGAAAAGGATGCAGAGAAGCAGAGTGTCGAAGAGCAGACGGCGGTCCCAACGGCGTTTTTCGCGGTACAAGGCCTCGATCTCGGCGCGGCTCCGGAAAGCCCCTTTCCAGGGAAAGCGGTCCCGTGCGGCTTCTTCTCGGGCTCGCTCGCGCAGTTCCGTGAGGATCTCCTCCAAGCGCATGCTCCGATAGCGATCGAGGAGTTCCCGTTTGCGTTCGTTTTCCTCGCGGATCGTACTCATGCCAAATACTTCCCGAATTGGTGGAGAAGGAAGAGAACCGCCGCGACCGAGAGTGCGCCGATGACGGCGCCGAGAAGGAGGGCACTCGAAGCGCCTAGAAGACGACTCAGGAAGCCATGGAGGAGGGGGCGGGGCGCAGGCGCCAGCTCACCCGCAGCGACCGCTTCCTCATGCAAGAGTTCGAAGGCCCGGAAGCGAAGGGCGGCGTCCTCCTCCTTCCGGAGCCGCGGCGGAAGGGCGGAACCCAGTTCCGCGGCGGGGGAAAGCTTTACCACGGCTCGGC
>CAYVRL010000231.1:0-4448 GCA_964454065.1 uncultured Planctomycetales bacterium
ATCCAGGCCACCGGTGGCGTAAACGCTCAGTTCCCCGCGCGACCAGGCTCTGACGAGGGCCTCGTGGCAATCCTCCACGCTCAATGCCTCGATGGCGGGCTTCAGGATCTTGCGCCGGGTCACCGCATCGGTGGGAACGACTCGATCCTCGGCCGCGGCGAGCAGAGCATTCAGGATCGCGTGGCTGTCGGCGGTCTTCTCGCGCTCCACGGCTTCGTCCAGGGAGCGCAGCGCATCGGCGCGGACTTCGTCCAATTCCGACTGCTGGAAGCCATACTTCAGGGCCCGTCGGAGTTCTTGTTCACAAGTATCGAGGGCCTTCTCCCACTGCTCCGGGTTGCAAGAGATGCTCAGATCCTCGCCGTCCAGCACGTCGAAGGCGCCGCCTTCACTCGTCCTCGCGGAGAGGAACGGCGCATCGGCCTTCTTGGCGAGTTCACTGAAGCGCAGATTGAGCATGCTGTGCGCGTACACCAGGGGGAGCTTCTCCACCCGCTTCTCCACGGTGTCGTGTTCCATCTCGTGTGGCCAGAGTCGCTCGAGGGTGATGTTCGCGGTCGGGATCTCGCTCTCGTAGAGGACGAAATCGTGGTGTAGACCGCTGGGTTTGCCTGGGGCGGGTTCGAGCGGTGGTTTGCTGGGTGGAGCCGGGATGCCGGCGAAGAATTCCTCGAAGAGCGGAGTGGGGTCGTAATCACCGAGATCCCCGACCATGATCAGGGTCATGTGTTCAGGGCGATACCACTTCCTGTAGAAAGCCGCGACGGACTGGCCGGTGAAGCGGTCGCGGACCTTCTTCAAACCGATCGGAAGGCGCAGCGCGTAGCGTGTGCCACCCAACACGATGTCGATCTGCTTGACCATCATCCGGAAACCGGCTGAGTCGCGCTCTCGCTGTTCGCCGTCGATCACTCCCTTCTCGGACTGCACTTCCTCGTCCTGGATCGACATGCCGGTGGCGAAGTCGCGCATCACTTGCAGGCCCTCCCGCAAGGTCTGCGGATCGTGATTGGGCAGGTCGAGCTTGTAGACGGTCTCGCTGAAGGCGGTATGCGCGTTGGTGTCGGCACCGAAGGACATACCGTGCGACTGGAACCATTCGATCAGCGTGCCGGGAGGAAAGTGCTCGCTGCCGTTGAAGGCCATGTGCTCCAGGAAATGGGCCATGCCTCGTTGGTCGTCCTGTTCGGCGAGACTGCCGACGTTGACGTGGAGGCGCAGATAGACCCGATCCTCGGGTTTCGGATTGTTGGCCCAGGCGTAGCGGAGGCCGTTCTCGAAGTGCCCGAAGTGGATGCGGGCATCCACCGGGATGTCGGAACTCTGGTATTCCCAGGGCCGGGCTTCCCCGGAAGTGGTCTGGGCGGCGAGGATCGGGGCTGCCGCGAACAGCGCGAGCAGCATGGCGAGGAGGCGTTTCATTCGTCCTGATGGGAATGGGCTTCTGGCGAGCAGCAAGCTCCACATTCTGCCGGATCCTCGGCGCTTGCGTAGGGTCGAATCACCTTGGCGAGGAAACCGGGCACTCCGAGCCGCAGGAGCGAGAGGAGGTAGAGGAGGGCCAGGAGCGCCAGCGCCGCCAGCCCCCAGGATCCGCCGACGGGATCGGTCGGGTCGAGGGTGGGGATGTCGAGGGCTCCCGGAGACCCGAAGAAGGCGTTCACCGCGAAGCCGATCGTGACCGAGAGTACCAGCATGGCGGTCGCGAAGAGAGCCGCGACCCGCTTCCCGTGGAGGCGGGAGAGTAGCCCGGCGGTGGTCACGTTGGTCGCCGGGCCGGTGAGGAGGAAGGCGACCGCGGCGCCTGGGGAAAGGCCCTTGAGGAGCAGGACCGCGACCAGCGGGGTGGAGCCCGAGGCGCAGACGTAGAGGGGCAGGCCGATCAGCGTCGCGAGCAGGACGTCCAAGCCCTCGGGGACCGAGGCCAGGAGGGCGGGATCCAGGTTCGCGCTCATGACCGCCGCGATCGCGATGCCGACCAGGATCCATGGGCCGGTATCGTCCACGACCGCGCCGAATCCGTAGGCGAAACCCTGGCGCAGGCGTTCGCTCAGCTTGCGCGGGGCCTCGGGATCTCTCTCGGCGGGGTCGCGGGGTCGGTTCCGATCCGCGGCTGGAGCGATCAGGAGGGAGACTCCGAGGGCGAGTGCCACCGCGGCGCCGAGCCGCAGCACGGTCATGGTGCTACCCAGCAAGCCGAAGGAGAGCATGATCGCGGCCCAGCCGACTTCCGGCGCCGCGATCAGGAAGGCCAGCGCGGCGGCGGCCGGGGTGCCGGAAGCGATCAGGCTCTGGTACATCGGAACCACCCCACAGGAGCAGATCGGCAGTGGCAGTCCCGCAGCGGTTCCGCGCAGAGCCTGGCCGAAACGGCTGCGCCCCCGGAAGTAGCGACCCAGACCCGCGGGGGCCAGAGCCTTGGTCAGCGCGATGGTCAGGGAAGCGGCGAGTAAGGCCGGGGCACTCTCCGCCGCCAGGGCCACGAAGGAGCGCAGGGCGGGAAGTGCGGCGCTGTCCCCGTGCAGACTGGCGAAGAGGGTGGTCAGGGCGATTCCGAGCAAGCCGCCGACCCCGGAGGCGCGCCGTTCGCTCGGGCCGCGCCCGCCGCCGCGGAGCTGGAAGGTGTGGCCGACCACCACGTGGAGAAGCGCTCCGGACATGAAGGCCTCGAAGGCCCCCAAGGCGGCCGAGGGGGCGTCGGCGAGGAGTTCCACCGAGAAGAAGCTGCCCAGCAGAGTGGCGAGGGCGAGCGCCCCCAGCACCGTCCACGCCATGCCGCGACCGCTGCGGGGGCGTACCAGCCACCACACCGCGACTCCGACCGGCAGTCGGTGCAGGACCACCGCGAGGGCGAGCATCCGGGTGGTGAAGCTGCCCGTTTGCTCGTGTTCGATCAGCGCGGCGCCGTCGAGGAAAGCGTGCAAGGCCAGTGCTGCCAGCGCCAGCAGGAGTTCCGCGGCGAAACCGCGCCCGTGCTCACCGCTCATCATCCTGTGCAGGAGCAGCGGGAAGAGCATGCCGATCAGGAAGGCGAGCCCGCTCGCCGCTCCGCCCAGCTGCCATGCCTCGGGCATCACGTGGATCAACAAGAGACCCCCCACCGCCACCCGTACGAAACCGTCCAGCCCCGCGGTCGCGGCCCGGGATCGGCCCGAGAGCCGGAACAGGAGCGGCCCGGCGCCCAGCGCCAGGATACTCAGGGGGACGAGGAGGAAGGCCATCACCGAGGACTCCGTGGCGGGGCAGGGTACGCCCCCCCGGAGTCTGGCCTCACCCGGTGGAGGTCCTCGGGGGAACTTCCTGTCGCCTTCCGCAGGGTCATTCGTCTTCCCCGTCGACCCTCGTCTCAGGCTCGCGGCTCATTTCCTTGCGGTCGTGCCGCGTCCTCCACGCTGCTTCTTTCGATTCGAGGACCACCCTCCTCACCGAGGCCCCCCGGAGGACCTCCACCGGGTGAGGCCAGACTCCGGGGCTGGCCTCGTCTCGCCACCGCGGCACGAACATCGCCCAGGCAGCAACTTCCCTGGGGGTTCTCCAGCTCGCACCGGCACTCCCCGGCCCGGATTCGGGCTTCGATGCGTTCCACCAAGTCGCAAGTGCCGGTGGCGCGGAACTGCTGGGCGATCTCTTCCTCGGTGTGGTGGAAGCAGTAGCAAACCGGCGTGGGGGGCCCGGGCCGCTTCTGGCCGACCCGCACGCGGAGGTCCGCGGTCGAGAAACGCCGCTTCCCGGGATCGGTCGTCGGGTAGTAAACGGTGGAACAGCCGTGTGTTGCACAAAAACGGTACTCCTCGTCCGACCGGAGTTCGGCGCGGGCCCGCGGTAGCAGCAGACTCTCCAGAGTGATGTGGCCCACCGAGCGGCCGACCCGGTGGCATTCGGGGCAGGAAGGCTTCACGATTGCTTCATCGCGGTGCTGACCGCCCGGGTGACGCGACGCAGGATCTCCCCGGGATCGCCCTCCATGCAATGCGTGGCACATTCCACCAAGTGGACCTCCAGTAGTCGGGCGATGAATTGCCCGAGTGCCCCGCGCGCGGCGCTCGCCAGCAGGATGAGGTCGTCGGCGCAGGCGCCCTCGTCCAGCGCGCGGTGGAGGGCGCGGATCTGTCCCTCGAGGCGGGCGAGGCGGTTCTGGAAGGCGCGGTGATCCTTTTCGTCGAGGAAGGGGTGGGTAGCGACGGGGGCGGTGGTCTCCATGGGCAATTCGACTCCCGGAGAGTATACCCCATAGGGTATAGACGAGGGAAATCCCATCCGAGGCGCCCTCGTTTCTCGCTACTCTCGATCCTCGATGAGCAGCACTCGACGTACTTTCCTTCGCCAAGGAGCCGCCGCGGCCGCGGGGCTGGCCCTCGGGCCCGCCTGCGTCGCTCCTCGCCTGGCACCCTCTCGAGGCGATCCCCTCGCCGAGGCCGCCGACGAGAACTTCTGGGCTGGGGTCGCCC